>JBOHRY010000030.1:0-7739 GCA_050732955.1 Gemmatimonadales bacterium
ATGCGGTGATGTCCGGTAGAGCATCGATGCCACGAACCTGCCGGCTGCCAATGCCAAGGCCATACCGATCATCACGCCAATGAACACCATCCGCACGCCTGAACCGACGACGAGGCGCAGCACTGTCGCAGGTCGGGCGCCGAGGGCCATGCGAACACCGATTTCGTGGGTGCGCTGGCTGAACGTGTAGCTGATCGTGCTGTAGATCCCGACGATGGCGACCAGCAGGGCGAGCAAACCGGCCACTGAAAACAGGAGCGCACCCGCGCGCCAGGGCTGAAGTTCCGAATCGATGTAGTCGAACATCACTCGCACGTGCGGTATCGCCCAGCCACCGAACTCGGCGTCGAGGGCACGCCGCACTTCGCCGACAACCAGCGGAGTGCGCCCGTCGCCGGCCCGCAAGGCGATCACGCCGGCCTGTCCGAAGCAGGTGTCCGCCAGGGGCACATAGAACTGCATGGCAGGCTTCGGTTCGATGATCTGGCGCGCGTGAGTGTTGGATACCACGCCGATCACCGTGCTGCAGCCGTTCTTGCGGGCGTCAAGGATGACACATTGTCCCAACGCGTCAGTACCAGGCCAGTAGGCACGAGCCATCGTCTCGTTCACCAGCACCGGTGCGCCGTCGCCAAAGCGATCGGCGGCTTCGAATACCCTTCCCCGCACAAGACGGACGCCCATGGTGGTGAGATAGCTCGGCGACACGAAGAACGCGTACGGGCCTTCGGCGTTGACCGTTGGGAGCGAGTCGTGACCGGGAAGGAAGAGGTCTTCGAAGTTCAACGCGTACATTGGCAGATCAGACGTGACCCCCACTGCTTCCACACCCGACAGATGCTCGAGGGAAGTCGCCAGGTTCGGCAGCCGGGTCGCGATTTCCGGGCGACGGGCGCGGTGGTCCGGATCCGGTTCGATCGAAGCGAACACGATCTGCCGCGACGCATATCCCGTATCGATCGCTTCCACATTCCGCAGGCTCCGGATCAACAGCCCGGCACCAGCTAGCAGCAACACCGAGAGTGCCGCCTGCACGACGACCAGCGCCGCGCGTATCCGCGTTCGATGCAGTACATCTCCCCGCGCGCCGGCCTTCAGCGCGGGCACCAGATCGGGGCGGCTCGCCTTCAGGGCCGGTATCGCTCCCGCTCCGACGCCTGCCAGTAGCGCCACCATCAGCGTGAAGGCCAGTACGTGCAGATTGATCGTGGCATCCGCCCAGCGAATCTCCGGCATCAGCAGGTGCCGAAGCAGCGCAGCACCCTCGAACGCAACGCCGATGGCGATCACGCCGCCGCATGCTGCCGCGGCGCCGCTTTCCATCAGCAACAGCCGAATCAGTCGGCGCCGACTCACCCCCAAAGCGAGGCGTACCGCTATCTCGCGGCGGCGCTGCATGCCACGCGCGAGCAGCAGGTTGGCGACATTGGCACATGCGATCAGGAGGATGAGCCATGAGATGACCGCCAGCCGCGCAGCAATCGAAACACCGGGACCGAACAGCGAGGCCTGGACCAGTGGCTCGACACCGGCGGTGGCGCTGGAATCGGCCCCGAATTCTGTAACGCTGCGGAAGACGTTCGCCGCCGTGCTGACAACCTGCGCCGCCGTTTCGCCTGAGCCCACCCGGACGAGTGTCTGGATCATGGCGGTGCCACGGAACCACTCCGCGGCTCCGCCGCGAGTCCACCGTTCGGCACCCAGCGGTAGCCAGACATCGCCACCATTGATGTCGGCTCCGTGAAATGCACCGCGAATCACGCCGATCACCGTATAGCGCCGGCCGTTGATCGAGACGATCTGGCCGATGGCGTCTCCGCGCCCGCCGAACCGGGTCTGCCAGAAGCGGCGACCGATGACGACGACGGATGCAGCACCGTCGATGCCGAGCTCGTCCGGCGAAAAGAAACGTCCAAGCGCCGGCGTCACGCCGAGTGCACCGAAATAGTCGCCGATGACGTAGACCGCACCCACCGTCACCGCGTCAGTTCCCCGTCCGAACTGGGCGACGTCGTCGGTGAAACCCGCCAGCGCGACGCCCTTTGGCCGGACGGCGGCGAGGTCGCGGAATTCGGTGTAGACCAGCACCGAACGGGGCCGGTCCGCTTTCGCCGTGCCAGGCGCCCGGTCGATCCGGATGATCCGGCGAATCTCGCCGGGTCGAACCACACCGGGCGGCGGCTGGAGATATAGTCGGTCGAGGATCGAGAAAATCGCGGTGTTGACACCGATCCCCAACGCGAGTGTCAGGGCGACGGCGGCAAGGAACCCCGGCGAGCGTCGGAAGACCCGAGCCACGTACCAGGCGTCCTGGCCGACCGACTGCCACCACTCTCGCTGTCGTCCGTGGCGAGCGATGCGTCCGTCGATGGCGACTAGACCGCGACGCACCGTCGCGAGATCACCGAACTCTTGCCCGGCGACGCGTCGGGCCTGGTCGGATGACATGCCGCCTTCCACCAGCTCCGCGATGCGTTCATCGAAGTGAAAGGCCAGCTCCGCATCGACGTCGCGCGCCGCCGACCGTCGCCAGATGCGGAACAGCCGGCGCCACCCGTCGGGCAGCGACGTCACGCCGGCTCCGGTCGCGCGCGGAACACGCCGTTCACCGCGCGCACGTATCCCTCCCACGACGCCGTTTCGCTTCGCAGTGCCCGCCGGCCCGCCGGCGTCAGCCGGTAGAACTTGGCTCGCTTTCCCTTGTCGGAGATTCCCCACTCCGAACCGACCAGACCGGCGGCCTCCATCCGGTGCAACGAGGTATACAGCGCGCCGTCGAGGATCGTGAACGCCCCATCCGATCCCTGATGGATGAACCGCGCGATGGCATACCCGTGCATCGATCGCCACGACAATGCTCGCAACACCAGCACATCGAGCGTACCCTGGAGCAAATCGAGTGGATCAGGCATCCCCGACGATACCCTCACCAGTTGATTCAATCAAGTGTTGAGGTAATCCTCGGGGCCCGGGCTCCGGGCCAGCCTCTGGGCTCCGGGCTCTGGGCTTGCTCCGGGCTCCGGGCTCATGGCCTCCTCAAGCCTCGGCCTCATGCGGGACTACAGCCCGCCTCAAGGCTCCGGGCTATTTGACATACACCGTCTTCACATTCACAAACTCCCTCACCCCCGCCACCCCCAACTCCCGTCCGTACCCGCTTTCCTTGACCCCTCCGAACGGCAGCCTCGCATCCGAACGCACATTGGTATTCACGAAGCAGGCGCCCGCTACCAGCTCCCTCGCCGCGATCCGTTCGCCGCGTTCCACATCCCGGGTGAACACCGCTGCGCCCAATCCGTACACACTGTCGTTGGCGACCTTGATCGCCGCCTTCTCGTTCTTGACGGGAATGATCGCCGCCACCGGCCCGAAGAGTTCCTCTTCGTACGCCGGCATCCGCCGCGCCACTTCCGTCAGCACCGTCGGCGGATAGAACGCACCGGGGCCGGGCGGCACTTCTCCACCCAGCAGGCATCGCGCGCCTTTCGCCACGCTGCTGGTGACCTGCTGATGCAGCGTGTCACGCAGATCGAGTCGCGCCAGTGGTCCGATTTCGTTCGACGGATCGAGCGGATCACCGTACCTGGCACTCCGCATCCGCTCGACGAAGCGACGCTCGAACTCCTCGCGCACCGCCTCGACAACGACGAATCGCTTCGCGGCGATACAGCTCTGTCCCGAGTTGATCAGCCGGCTTGCGGCGCAGGTTTCCACCGCGAGATCGATGTCGGCATCCTCGAGCACGATATACGGATCGCTGCCACCGAGTTCGAGGACGGTCTTCTTGAGCCGCTCGCCGGCCTGTCGCGCGACGGCACGGCCGGCTCCGGTGCTTCCAGTCAGCGTCACGCCGCGAATGACCGGACTTCGGATCGCGGTGCGCATCTGAGCGTGATCGATGAAGAGGTTCCGGAATACTCCGGCGGGAAAGCCGGCGTCGGCGAAGAGTTCCTGCAGCGCCTGGGCACACCCGGGAACATTCGCCGCGTGCTTGAGCAACGCGACATTGCCCGCCATGAGGTTCGGCGCGGCGAACCGGATCACCTGCCAGAACGGAAAATTCCACGGCATCACGGCGAGGATTGCGCCGAGGGGTTCGTAATGGACGAAGCTCCGGGAGGCGTCGGTGACCACCGTCTCATCGGCCAGGAAACGCTCGGCGTGGTCGGCATAATAGTCGCAGGCAGTGGCGCATTTCTCCGATTCGGCCCGCCCTCCCGCGATCGGTTTCCCCATTTCGGATGCCATGAGCCTGGCGTACCGATCCGCACGCTCGCGCAAGAGCCGGCCCGCGACGCGCATCAAATCCGCGCGTTCGCCAAAGCTGGTCCGACGCCAACCCTGCCACGCCTTGTCGGACGCGCGTAACGCCACGCGCATCTCGGCAGTCGAAGTTTCCGGATATGTCGCGACTGTGTCGCCGGTCGCAGGATTGATGGCGCTGATCATGGTGCCTCCGCGGGCAGGAACGTTCAAGGTACCAATGACGCAGGGCGGGCAACCGAGCTCTGTTCCGGTTGTCCGCCCTGCTCCCGTCCGTCAGCTGTGTGCTTCCGGTTACGCCACCATGACTGGCACGCTCCGGGGCTGCGCTTCGGCGGCCTTGGGAAGGGTCAGCTTGAGGACGCCGAGTTCGAGCCGGGCTTGCACACCGGTCAGGTCGTACTTCGTGCCGATGGTGTACTGACGAACGTACGGCGCGCGACCTTCGCGCTCAACCTTGACGGTGAGCGTGCGGTGCTCCGCTGACACGCTGATCTGCTCCGGCTTGACCCCCGGAACATCCAGCGCGATCTCGGCGCGATCGGCCAGCTCCTGCACGTCGGCGCCGCCGCTCCATACCGGTACATCGAAGGCGCGGGCAAAAAACCGGTCGATCGCCGGCTCGATCGGGAGCTGGCCGTTGGTCCAGTTATTCCATCCATGTGAATAGCGCATCTGTCAGGCTCCTGCCCGTTGGGGCGCGGTTGAATTGGGATCGGGCGAATCATTCTCGCCGCCGCGCACGATGGTGGCATCGGACATGCCATCCATTTCTGCCAATTCCGCCGTGTCTGCCGGCGCCCTCACGGTCAGGTCGGCAGCGCCGATTGTCATTCCGACAGGCAGCACTCCGGGCTGTCAGGCGATCACGGCCCTCACTGCTGCATCAAAACCTGTGATACCGCGCGGGCGATCTCCTCGACGGTCGCCGGCCGGCGAATCCACGGGCATCGCGCCGCGCGGATGAATTCGGTGGCCGTGGCGGCATCCTCGTCATCGGCGACAAAGACCAGCCGCTGCAGCAAGTCGGGACGCAGCGATTGCAGGTGGGAGTACAGCTCGCGACCGCCGATCCCGGGTGAGTTGAGCGGAGTCAGCACTACCGTCGGCGCCTGGCGCGCGTCGATGCCGACGAGCCAGCCGAGCGCTTCGGCCCCGGAAGCCGCCTCGCGCACGCCCCACCCGCCGCGCTGGAATACTCGCGCCAGCGTCGCGCGAACCGCCGCGTCCTCATCGATCACCAGGGCGAGATCGGCGCTCCCGTCGGCACGACGCCCGGGCGGCGGCAATGTTCTGGTGCCGAACGCGACCGGCGGCGCTCGCAACGGCAACGGCTCGGCGTTCACCCGGGACGGCATGGCCGGAGACTCGGCCATCGCAGCCACCGCGACGCGCTCTGCGGGTACCGTCTCAGGCTCGACGGCGGAGGCAGCGCTGCGCGCGGCAAGCTCGAGCGCGCGGCTCTCGCTCACTGCTTTTCGCGCACGAGCGACCGCTCGCGAACGCTCTTGCACCGCGTATTCGCGGGCACGCACATCGTCCTCGGTGATCATCACGATCACACCACCGGCAACCAGCGCCGACATCAAGGCACCGCCGTATGCAGCAAGGCTGTCCACCTGTGCGGCAAAATCGCCCAGCGGATCGAGGGCGGCGCCGAAATACCGGATCACCTGATAGGTGACCATCACCGCGCCGAGCACGAGGATGGCAGCCGGTAGCATGAGGCGCCGTCCACGGACGCGGCGCTCCGACGCTCCGATCCGGATCAGGGAGCCGACAGCGACAGCGGATGTGACGAGCACCAGCAGCGCGCCCGTGACCACCCTGCTACTGAGCAGCGCGGCGAAGAGTCCGGACCCGATCGCCAACGTCACGGCGATGCGTTCCGTTCCGACCGGGGGTTTCCGGCCAACGGCGAGCCCCGCCCCCACCGCCAGCAACACCATGAACAGCAGCGTTCCCGGTACGTACCAGACTTCGTTCGACGGAAACACCGGAACGCCCGTCGACGCGTGACCGGTCATCGCAGCGATCGCGTTCACGGTAAAGCCGGTGATCGACGCCAGTTGTCCGCCCCACGCCGCCGCCCAGGTCCACAGCAGTCGCCGATGGGTACCGGCATGCCCCAGCCGGTAAAAGAGCAGCACCAGCAGCAGGCTGGTGAACCATTGCAGCACGATGCCGACGAGAGCGAACGAACTCTCCAGCATCAGGACGCCACCGGGATCGGAATCATCGCCTCAGAATATGCGCCAGAATCCCGACCCCGGCGAACCTGGTGCCTCCCCGCGGCCGCCCTGCCATACTGAGCGCCGGGCGGCCGGGCGGAAGCAGGACTAGTGATCGTCATACTGCTGGCAGACTGCCTTGGCGGTGGCTGTCGTAATGAGTCCCGGAGAGTAGTCGGGACTGCAGCCGTTCCAGGACGCCATGCTGTCCTGGTAACTGCAGTTGTACATGTTGTAGTAACAGGTGACGCCATCGCCCGGAGGGCCATAATTCCCGGTTTCCATAGTAGTTGCCAGTGCGTCGCGAGCGGCTCCGACAAGGAGGGTCAGGCCGATTGCTGCGGATGCCATCATCAGGGTGAGACGCTTCATCGGGTACTCCTGATTGCGGGTGAGAGTCGCACGCTGGGCGAAACCCCGACGGCACGCAAGACTACTGCGCGGCGACGTCCCACACCAAATCAGGCGGTGAAGCGGTCAGCTCGGCTCGATTACCCGGTCAACGGCGTCGGCGATCTCGGCGATGGTGAAGGGCTTCTCGACGACATCGCGGCCGGAGTCGGCGATGAAGCCGTTGGAGATCGACTCGACCACGTCGCCAGTCACGAAGATGAAGCGCGGCGCCAGCACCGGACGAGCCTCCAGCACCCGGTCATACACCTCCTGGCCACTCATCCCCGGCATCTTGAGGTCACAGAGGATGACGGCAGGGGTGTCGGCGTCGGCCGCGTTGAGCAACCAGAGGAGTGCCGCCGCGCCACCATCGGCCTCGCGTACGTGCCATCCGGCGCGGTCGAACATCCGGCTCAGCGTGGCGCGAACCGCCCGCTCGTCGTCGATGAGCATGACGCCCGCGCCGGCGCTCTCGCTCGGCGCCGGAGGCGAGGGAAATGGCGCTGAAACGCGCGCAACGTCAGGAAGGACCCCAGCGCGGCCGGCCGGGAATGCGAGAACCAGCCGGGCGCCGATCCCGGGGCCTGGTCGGTTGAGAAAGGTGAGTGTGCCGCCATGGTTCTCGGCGAGTTCGCGCGAAACCGCAAGGCCGAGACCGGTGCCCTGTCCTGGACCTTTCGTCGTGAAGAATGGTTCGAATACCCGTCGGACCACATCCGGCGCTGCACCGTGGCCGCTGTCCTCGACGACAATCTCGACGTGGGTACCCGCCGTGGCCACCGAAACGTGGACACTGCCTTCGGGTCCCGCGGCGTCGAGTCCGTTGTCGATGAGATTGACCAGGATCTGTTC
>JBOHRY010000031.1:0-2994 GCA_050732955.1 Gemmatimonadales bacterium
ATCGGGAACACCCGTGAAAAGAGCGCGTAACAGAAGAGGAAGAGGCCGACGAAGAGGAACATCGGTCCCAGTTCGGGGAGGCCAAACACCGGCCCGCCCTCCAGCGTCACGGATGGCGTCACAAGCAGATAGCGCTCCAGCCAGAGCGATGCGAACGAAATGGCGGCCAGCGCGCCGAGCGTCACGGGTGCCTTCTTGGGCGCGACGCCGAGGAGGCCGGCAAACGGGATCAGGAAGACGCCGGCACCGACCGCGGCACCGATCGGGCGCCACGGGCCCCAGAGGCGCGCAAAGACGAACCCGGTCTCTTCCGGCATGTTGCCGTACCAGATCACCAGGAACTGCGCCCACATCAGGTACGTCCAGAAAATCGTGAATCCGAAGCAGAGCTTGCCGAGGTCGTGCCGCTGCTTGTCGGAGATGAATTCGCGGAGACCGACAGCCTTGCGGGCGTACAGCAGCAACATCGCGTCGAGCATCAGTGCGGCGAGCCACGCACCCATGAAATACCAGCCACCCAGCAGGTTGGAAAACCAGTGCGGCTGGAGCGCCATCACGCCGTCGAACGCGACGATCGTAATCGCGAACGCATAGATCGGCGCGAACGCGCCGGCGTAGCGATAGATGCGTTCGTGGTTCTCGGCCTCGTCATATCCGACCAGCATGCGGTCGTATCGGGCCCGACGCGAGCCGGTAACCTTGTTCTTGACGAGATCGAGGTCGGGGAGCAGGTCGCTCCGGATCATCCGGATGCCGACGAAATACAGGAGACCCAGCGCCAGGAACAACCGGATCGCCATCCACGAATGCGACAGCCAGTGCTGCTTCCCCGGCGACATCCCCGGAAGTGCCGCAACCATGTTGCCGTAGATATCGTGGTAGCCCACCGTCATGATCAGGAGCAGGCCGACCAGCGTCACCGGAATGAAGAACGCAGTGGCCTGCGACAGCCTGAGAATCACGCCCGACCAGCGGGCGCCGACGATCTTGTGCACCGAGGTGATTCCGATCGATGCGCTGCTCACACCGGTCCAGAACACCCAGTTCACCTGGAACGCGTGCCAGGCGCGGTGACTTCCCGCGCCAGAGAGGGAGAGGAGAAAGAGGGCGGCACCAAGGATCGCCAGCACCAGGCCGGCGATATAGAACGTGTTGTAGTTGGCGTTGACGCTCTTCTCCGCGAGCCGTTCGCGCACGGCGGCGACGTCGAGGGCCATCAGTGCGCCCCTTTCGATTTCGCCGGCGCGGGAACGCCTGCTGCGGCGGGAGTGGCGGGCACCGGCGCCCTGGCCTGCAGCGACCGGACGTAGTCCACCACGGCCCACCGTTCGTCCTGGCGCACGATCTTGTCGCCGTACTGCGGCATCCTGCCGCGTCCGTACCGGATCATGCTGTAGATGTACCCGTCGTTATATCTGCGAGCCTGCGCCGTGAGAAGCGAGAGCGGCAGGATCTCGGGAACCGTACCGTTGGCATCGCCCTGGAAGCCGTGGCAGACGGCGCAATAGGTGTTGAACAATTCCTCGCCGCTGCGCGAATCCGGACGGTGCACCAGGTTGGCTGGGCGAACGAGGCGCTGCGCCACGAGGGTATCGAACGCATAGGCACCCATGCGCGGATCGCCGATGCGCCAGTCGGCTTCGCCGCCGCCGAAGGGCACCGCACCGGCCGGCGTGTAGCGCGGCACGTCTGCGCGGGAATAGGGATGCACGGCCTTGGACAGGATCATCTGGTCGAACCACGGGATGTGATTCATCAGGTCGTCGGGCGATGGAACGGTGTTGTACCAGAAGTTGCATCCCGACAGCGCGAGCACCATCGCGACCGCGACCAGCTTACGCGTCACGGGTCACCTCCACCGAGCCGTGCTGCTTCATCACGGACTCGACTGCCGGTGCGTCGCCGGCGCTGCACGGCACAAACACACCGATCCGGTCGTCGGTGAACCGGGGGCTGTAGGGCCGTCCCCGCAGCGACTTCCGCATCGAGAGAATCACGATCCCGGCCGCCGTGGCGAGCGCGCCCACCAGGATGGTCAGCTCGAATCCGATCGCGACATATGCCGGAATCGCGGCGACGGCCTTGCCACCGGTGCGGAGCGGCCAGTCGCGCGACATCCAGATGGTAAGTCCGAATCCGGCGGCACACCCAGTGAGCCCGCCGATCAGCGTGAACATCCGCACCGGCGAGACCCGCTCGCCCAACGCCTCCTCGATCACGTGATGCGGCGACGGGGAGTAGACGGTCAGGTCGCTGTGTCCTCCCGCCTTGAGCTCACGGATCGCATCGGCTGCCTCCTCCGAGTCGTCAAACGCGCCGAGCACCCCGGAAGTGCTCTTCATCCGTGCAGCTCCGGGTGCGGGTCGCGTCGCGACATCGGAATCATCTCCTTGATCTCCTGGATCGCCACGATCGGGAAGTTCTTGTAGAAGAGCGTGAACCAGAGCCCGAACCATCCGAACGATCCGGCCAGGATGCACCAGTCGGCCCAGGTCGGATTGATCTGCCCCCAGGCGTACGGCACGTAATCGTTGGTGAGCGACATCGAGATGATGACCCACCGCTCGAACCACATGCCGATGTTGATGAAAATCGAGATCACGAAGAGCGCCGGAATACTCCCGCGAATCTTCTTGAACCAGAGCAGCTGCGACACGAAGGCGTTGCAGATGATCATCGACCAGCCGGCCCACCAGTTGGGCCCGAAGGCCCGGCGCCAGAAGGTCGTCTGCTCGAAGGGATTGCCGGAGTACCACGAGATGAAATATTCCATCGAGTAGGAATAGAAAAGGATCGACCCGGTCAGCAGCGTCAGCTTGGCCAGGTTATCAAAATGATACTTGGTAATCATGTGATCGATCTTGAGCACGCGACGCAGCGGGATGATCAAGGTCAGCACCATGCCGATGCCGGAATAGATCGCGCCGGCCACGAAGTACGGCGCGAAGATCGTCCCGTGCCAGCCGGGAATGATCGACATGGCGAAGTCCCAGG
>JBOHRY010000032.1:0-7618 GCA_050732955.1 Gemmatimonadales bacterium
CCGAGCGTCCCCAGGCCAAAGACGAAGAACAACGACAGCGCCGCCAGCGGCGGCATCCTTCCCCACGGAGCCAGGAATCCCGGATCGTGCGCGAGGATTGCGTGAGAGATCGACGCGAGACCGCCGCCCGAACGCAGCACGGCGGCGAAGACCAGCACGGATGCGCCCGCCTTGATGGTGCCCTGGAAGACATCGGTATACACCCCGGCGAGAATGCCGCCCGTTGCCGAATAGGCCAGCACGACCGCGGTACCGATCCATACACCTGTGGTGAGTGAGACGCCAAAGATCGCCTCGAGGACGAGACCGAGCGCCAGCAGGTTGGTCGCCACATACCCGATCGTCGCGATCAGGATCGCCGCGGCCGCGATCCCCTGCGCCGCCGGCGACCGATACCGGGCGCCGACTGCATCGGGAACGGTGACCAGCCGGCGCACCTCGCGCAGCAGCCGGAGGCGCCGCGCCAGAGCCCACGCACTCAGCGGCGTCGTAATCGACGCCGAGAGCGAGATGAAGAGCGCGCCGATCCCGGCCGAATACAGCAGTCCTGGCCCGCCAATGAAGATGAACCCCGAGAGCGTCGCCGCCATCGCCGCGAGCGTCATCGTCCAGAGTCCGATGCCAGGGCCCGCGACGAAGAAATCGTCCGCGGTCCGGGTGTGGCGCACGGCCCAGAGCGCGATGGCGCCGCAGCCGGCGAAGTAGACCAGCGCCACGGTGACGATCGATCCCGTCGACGGCGCGGTGATCGCATGCGTCTGCATCAGCAGCGCCAAGCTCCGCATCACGTGATGGTCGAGTCGGTTGATGTACGCCGCGCTTCGTCGGCACGCTTCCGGAACTCGTCGAGCGCAGGCTGATCGAGACCGTCCCGTCGAAAGGTCGCCGCGTAGACGACCGGAAGGACAAGAGCAGGAAGGAGGCCCACGCCGAACACCTCGATGGCTACCGGTAATGGGAGCCCGAGTACCAGCGCGGGATTGGCACCAGCATGAGCCAGCACGATCGGCAGCCCAAATCCGGCGGTAATCAGCACGACCAGGAACCCGCCGAGCGTCAAAGCGAGCCGGCGACCAACGCCTGATCGCACCGCTCCGAGCGTCAAGGTGCCGGCCATCAGGAGTGCGGACCCGATCACCATGCACCAGACGCCCCAGATCGGCGCGCCGCCGGGAACCCACGCCGAAGCGAACGCGGCGAGAATGGCGAATGCGCCGAGCGCGATGGCGACGATCGACGCGCGAAGGAAGGAGTTCACCGCCGGGCGTGACGGGGCTGCATCAGGATGCATCGAGCAGGATCGCCGCCATCCTCGCCGGGTGGAACACCTCGAGGTCGGCCAGTGTCTCACCGGTGCCGATGAACCGGATCGGTACCTCCAGTTCGCGCCGCAGCGCCACCACCGCGCCGCCGCGAGCGGTGCCGTCGAGTTTGGTCACGACCAGTCCGGTCGGCTGCACCACCTGGGCGAACAATTTCCCCTGCTGCACCGCGTTCTGTCCCACCGACCCATCGAGCACCAGCAGCACTTCGTGCGGAGCGCCGGGAAGTTTCTTGCCGACAACACGCACCACCTTGCCGAGCTCGGCCATCAGCCCGTCCTGCGTGTGCAAGCGGCCGGCGGTGTCGATCAGGACGACATCGGCGTGACGCGACAGGCCAGCATCGACCGCATCGAACGCCACGGCAGCGGGATCTCCGCCGGGAGCGCCGGCTACGCACGGTACTCCGAGGCGTTCCGCCCAGACCTGCAATTGCGCAATCGCGCCGGCGCGATAGGTATCGGCCGCGCCGAGGATGACACGTTTGCCCTGGCCGTGCAGTCGATGCGCGAGCTTGGCGACCGAGGTCGTCTTGCCGACGCCGTTGACACCGATGACGAGCACCACGCTGGGTCCGATGCTCGGCGTCGCAAGCGCCCCCGGATCTTCCCCACCGGACAGCAGCGACGTGAGGCGCGCCGTCAACGCGGCTCGCAGGTCATCCTCGCTCTTGAGCGTCCCCCGGCGCACGCCGGCTTCGAGAGTATCCATCAGCTCCGCCGTCGCGGGCACGCCGAAATCCGCTTCAATCAACACCCGCTCGAGCTGCTCCAGATCGTCGGCGTTGAGACCGCGCGCCAGCGCGCGGACATCGGTGAGCGCGAGACGCTTGATTCGCTGCCAGAGGCCGAGTTTCGAACCGGAGATTCGATCCATCACCGCAATCCCATCCTTCGACGCAGGAGCCATTCGCACCCGAAGCCCGCGATCGCGACAGCGAAGAGCCAGAGCATTTCTCGCAACGACCTTCGCGGTGCGGCGCCGGCACCGACGCCCACGTGTTCCGCCAGCGTGATCGGCGCGGCGACCAGCTCATCCGAATATGGCTCGACCGCGAACGAACCCGAGCCGCCGCCGGCGAGTTGGTAACGATATCGCCCCACGGCGAGCGCGAGCGCGGCACGTCCATCGCCATCGAATCGCAACGTGTCGTGCCGCGTGGTGTTCGTCCTCATCAGATCGATCGGCAACGGAACCGCCGGCCCCGAGCCCGTCCAGCGGAATTCCACCGGGCGACCGCGTTGCGTCACCGGATTGACCGGGCGAGCGCGCTGGCTATCGGCGCTGGGGGCGGCCAGGAGCCAGGTCGCGGCATCCGCGATCATCGTGCGCCAGACCTGATCCGCAACGCCGCCGTGAAACGGCCATCGGAAGAGGCCGTCCGCGCGAATGGTGACCGATCGCCCGCTGGTGCCTTGGCGCCCCGTCACGACCGGCAACGGCGTCCCGCGCCGTGACAGCCGCGCAACCGCGCCGATCCAGTCAGGCGCGGGATCACTGGAGGTGGAACCGCTGCCAGCGGCAGCGGCGGGCGGAAGCGAATCGGGTTCAACGCCTGCAAACGCGCCGTTGACCGGCGAGGCGCCGCCAACCGCGAGATACCAGTCACCGGTATTGCTGGAGGGCGGCCAGAACAGGTGCGAACGACCGAGGCCGCGCCACGCCGCGGGGTCACCGCGGACAGCGAGGAGATCCGCGCCCCTGGCCGCCGCGACGACATCGCTCGCCGATACGCTCCCAAGGTTGTCCATCCGGCGCCATTGGCCGCGCACCAGCTGCGTGTACCCACGCACCGGCACTTCGACCACGTCGAGCAGTGCGCGATAGAGGGCCCGCGAGTCCCAGTCGGGGACTGCGGCAACAACGACGACGCCTGGTGTGGGTGTGACCTCGAGTCGGAGCCAACGTACGTCGTCGTCGGGCTCCGCGTCGGCAGTCCCGGCGCGAGCGACTTGCAGCCACTGCTCGCCCTTGATCGCCCGCGAGAGGGCGCCGCGCAACTCGAGCCGGGTCCGATTGGCGGTGCCGAAGCGCGCCGTGCCGCGCAGCAGAATCACGGCACTGTCACGCACGACGATCGCCGCCGAATCCGGAGCGCCGGGGTTGCGCGCCAGTTCGACGTCAACATCGAGCGTGTCGCCGGCAACCAGGCGAGGCGGCGCGGTGACGCTCACGATGGCGATGTCGGCGCCGGGGTTGCGTGGCAGCAAACGCACGGTCGTCCGCGTGAGCAGATCGGGCGGGATGGCAGCGACGTCACCGATCTCGCCGTCAGTGACCACGATGACCTGCCGGCCACTTCCTGCCGCACCGTCGAGTGCATCGCGCAATGTGGACCGGCCTCCGGGCTCGCCAGGGGCCAATTCACCAAATGAGGCGATATCGCCCAGCGACGCAGCCAGCCGCGCCGCGTCCGCCGCGTGTCCGGTGGCGGCATGCATCGAGACGGAGTTGTCGAGCAGCACGAGCGGACGAACGCCGATGCGGTGCACCGCGATGCCGGGATCGAGCAGCAGCAGGAAGAGCGCGGCGAGTCCGATGGCGCGCAGCGTGGCGGCCACGCGGCCGGATGTCGAGTCCAGGCGTCCCCGCCAACTCCAACCTGCCATCGCCGCGGCCAGTACCACGGCGAGCACGGTGGGGAGCATCGAGCGAACGAACGACTATTCGGTGATCGGAGTCGAGGCGGGACGGTCGCCCAGCAGCTCGGACAGCAGTGCGCGGCGGCGCTGGAACTCGGCGAGCTGCCCCTTGGCGAGCGGCGCGCCCGGTTCCGACTTGATCGATCGCGGATCACGCGCGACGCCGTTGACCCGGAATTCGTAGTGCAGATGCGGACCGGTCGCGAGACCGGTCATCCCGACCCGGCCGATCTGCTCACCCTGCCGCACTTGAGTGCCGGGACGAATTCCCATGCCGATGCTGCTCAGGTGTCCGTAGCGGGTGACGACGCCGTTGCGGTGCTGGATCTCGATCAGGTTGCCATAGCCGCCGGCGCGCCCCGCCACCGTGACGACCCCGTCGCCCGCGGCCTCGACCGGCGACCCGGTTGCGGCCGCGTAGTCGATCCCTTCGTGTTTCCGGAAGATGCCGAGGATCGGATGGAGTCGAGCCGCTGAAAATCCGCTGGTGATGTAGCGGAAGTCCACCGGCGATATCAGGAACGCGCGCTTGAGCGCAGTGCCATTGGCGTCATAGAACGCCTCCTGGCCATCGGCGCCCGGATAGCCGAACGCCTGATAGGTCTTGTCGTTGACGGTGAACTGGCTCGCGAGCACGCGCCCGAACCGTAGCTCGCCGGTCTCCGAAATCTGGCGCTCGACCACCGACGCGAAGGGGTCCCCCGGTTGGAGATCGCGGGAGAAATCCAGCGTGTAGCTGTTGACGTCGGCGAGCTGGTAGACCAGGCGATGACGTTCGTTGATGTCGAGCGTGGCATCGCTCACGCTGCGATCCAGCGCATCGTAGAGATTGGTCTGGATGTCGCCGGCGACGCGGATCGTGTCTGTGGTCCAGCGGATCGCGGCCGCGGCCGCCGTCCAGCTGCCGTTGGAGGCGCGCTCGAAATGCAGGCGTTCGTCGGGGCTGGGACGGAACTCGACGCGCGTCGGCGTGTCGGACGCACCCTCGCGCCGCACCAGGAAGACCAGGCCCTCGCGGATCTTGCGCGGATCGAATCGGAGACTGCTCGCCATCGCCGTGAGATCGAGACCCGTCACGCCTTCACGCTGCAACAGCTCCGACACCGTTTCGCCGCGATGCAACGTGTCGCTCACGATGCGGAACGGCTGCGTCACGATGATAGGACGGGCAGTGGGGATGTCGGAAAGCCGGGTCCACGGCCAGCTGCCTCGCGCGCCCAGGGCGCCGGCTGCGAGCAGCGCGGCGATGGCGGGAACGAGAAGCAGGCTGCGTCGAGTCATCAATCCATCTGCCGGCGGATGAAGGTCGGAATCTCCATGTCGGCCACATCCTGCGCAGGCCGCCCTGGCGCGGCGGGCGCGGGCCGAACGAACGGCTGTGTCGTCGGACGCGGATTTGCAGCCGCCGCTGGAGTGGGCGCCGCCGGCGCCGCGGCAGCGGCGCGACGCGGGGTGAACGGCAGCACCTGCGGATTGGTTCCGCGCTCGACCACCGGCTCGCCGGTGACGGCGCGGTCGAACCCGGTGGCAATCACCGTGACACGCACATCGCCTTCCATCCGGGGATCGTTGCCCGCTCCGAAGATGATCTGCGCATCGTCGCCCACCGCATCGTGAATGATCTCGCTGATCTGTGTCGCTTCGCCCAGGGTCAAGTCGTTGCCGCCGATGATATTGATCAGCACGCCGCTGGCACCCTGAATCGACACATTGTCGAGCAACGGCGACGAGATCGCCTGCTGCGCCGCTTCCATCGCCCGGTTCTCGCCACGACCGATACCGGTGCCCATCAGCGCGGCGCCGCCATTCTGCATCACCGTGCGGACATCCGCGAAGTCGACGTTGATGATGCCGGTGCTGGTAATCAGCGACGCAATGCCGCGGGTCGCATTGAGCAGCACCTCGTCGGCCTTCTTGAGGGCGTCCTGAAAGGGAATCCCCTTCCCCACGACCGCCAGCAGGCGCTCGTTGGGAACGACGATCATCGTATCGACGTTGCGGCGCAGCTCGGTGATTCCCATCTCTGCCTGCTTCATCCGCTTGCGCCCTTCGAACAGGAACGGCTTGGTGACGATACCCACCGTCAGGGCGCCGATATCCTTGGCGATCTGTGCGATGATCGGCGCGGCGCCAGTTCCGGTACCGCCACCCATGCCGCAGGTGACGAACACCAGGTCCGCGCCCTGCAGGTGTTCGAGGACCTCATCGCGGTTCTCCTCGATGGCCTGGCGACCGATCTCGGGCCGGGCGCCGGCGCCGAGTCCGCGGGTGAGCTTCTTGCCGATCTGCACCTTGACGTCGGAACGCGATCCGGCAAGCGCCTGGGAGTCGGTGTTCACCGAGATGAATTGCACGCCGGCGAGATACTCCTCGATCATGCGGTTGACGGCGTTGCCGCCGCCGCCGCCGACGCCAACCACCTTCATCCGCGCGTTCTGGCCGGGCTGCTCTTCCAGTTCGAAAACCATGTCGGTCATGACAAGCCTCCCCGAGAGGCGATCAGAAAAAGTCCTGGAGCCAACGCTTGACCGGTCCGAGCACCCGCTCGACTGCCGGTGACGACCTCCCGCCAGCGCCGAATCCGGCCCCGGTGGCGACCTGCCGTGCTCCCCAGAGTGCCAGCCCCACCGGAACCGCGAGTCCCGGCGAGGCAACCCGATCCACCAGGCCGCGGAGAGCCGTGGCCGGAACTCCGACCCGGACCGGCGCCGCGAAAACATCCCGGGCAAGTTCCACGATCCCGGGCGTTCCAGCAGCCCCGCCGGTCAGTACCACACCTGCCGGGAGCCCGGCCATCCCCCACCCGGCCCGGGTGACTTCATCGAAGGATAGCTCCAGAATCTCCTGGAAACGCATTCCCATGATGTGCGCCACGAGGCGGCGCTGCGCGTGTCTGGCCGAATGCCCACTCGAAGCGGGCAGCTCGATCACCTCGGCGTCAGGGACTGCCGCTTCGTACGCCGAACCGAAAGATCGCTTGATCCGCTCGGCTTCGGCCTGGGTCAGATGCAGGCCGTGGACCAGATCGCTGGTGACGTGTCCGCCGGCGAACCGGAGCGACGCCGTGTGCCGAAGCTTGCCGCCCTGAAAGATGGCGACAGAGGTGCTTCCGGCGCCAAGTTCGACCAGGACGACGCCGCTGTCCCGCTCCTCGGCCGAGAGCACGGCCAGCGAAGCGGCCAAAGGCTCGAGCACCCATTCGCCGACATGCCAGCCAGCCTTTTCGACCAGTTTCCGAATGTGCGTCACCGTGCTCGTCCGGACGGTCACGAGATACACCTCGGCTTCGACCCGTTCTCCGGCCATGCCGATCGGGTCAGCGTGGCCGGACACGCCGTCCACGCGATAGTCGTGCGGGATGGCGTGCAGCAGCTCCTGGTCCTGACCAAACGAGATCGCGCACGCCACGTCGTTCACCCGGGCAAGGTCGATGGTGCGGATCTCCGTGCCCGGAATGCTGGCGACCCCGTGCGAGATGCGCTCGGCGATGTTCACGCCGGAAACCCCGCAATAGACCGTGCCGACCTCGAGACCGGCCATCTGCTCGGCGAGCTGCATCGCGCGCCGAGTGGCGCGAACTGACTCTTCGAAGTCCCGGACGGTGCCGCGGCGAATCCCGGTTGACTCCTCGGTGCCGATACCCAGCACACGGAG
>JBOHRY010000033.1:0-2819 GCA_050732955.1 Gemmatimonadales bacterium
GGCACACCTGCACCGCGACGGCGACCCCGGACCTCAACGCCGTCCCTGACATCGGCAAGATTGAGATCCTTCGACTGTGCCGGTGCTGCGCACCTGCTGCGCTCACGATGACCACCGTCACGCCTATCCTCTATCCTCTATCCTCTATCCTCTATCGTCTATCGTATATCGCCATCCTTATCTTACCTGCCGACCTCCAACCGGGGACGACCATGCTCGCGCGCTGCCTCTCCTGCTGTGCCGTCCTGATTTCCCTGGCGTTTCCGCTCGCCGCCCAGGCGTCGCACCCCGATTTCAGCGGGACCTGGGTCCTCGATGCCAGCAAGACCGTCGTCGACGGTCAGATGGAGGCGCCATCGGCGGTCACCTTTACCGTGGTGCAGCTGGGCGATTCGCTGTCAATCGATGAAAAGGTGACCGGATCGTGGGGTGAGCAGGCGCTGAAAAAGGTCTGGAAAGTCGACGGCAAGGTGTGGCCGAGCAGCTTCTCGTATGGTGGTGTGCCGATGACGCTGAGCACCACGCTGCACTGGAACGGAGCCGTGCTCATGATGCACACCACGTCGGATTACCAGGGTAATGCCGTGGAACAGTCGGAGACCTGGACTCTCAGTCCCGACGGAAAGACGCTGACCGATACGACCTCCACCAGCGCCAACGGCGACTATTACTCGTCGGTGACGCTGGTGCTCAACAAGCAGTAGCGTGCGTTGACGCCGACCCGTCAGCGTCACCCAATGACATGAAATCCTCAGCCATCCTTGCGACGCTGGCCCTCCTGGTTGCCGCGTGCAGCAGCAATCCGGATGGCGGTACGCCGCCCACGATCGCCACAATCTCGCTTTCGCAGACCGCCGCGACACTCGCCCCCGGCGAAACGCTGCAGCTCACCGCGACGCCGCGAGATGGCGCCGGTACCGCCATCTCCGGACAGACGATCACCTGGTCGACCAGTGAGAGCAGTGTGGCGACGGTCAGCACATCCGGCCTCGTGACCGGGGTCGCGGCCGGCACCGCGACGATCATCGCCGCCACCGGCGGGAAGACCGCTGCGTCGACCGTCACCGTCGCTGTGGTGTCGGCGAGTTGTTCCACGCAGGTCGTCACCGTCGCATCGATGCTCGTAGCCTGCATCCAGCAGGACTCGCTCTGGAAGCGGATGACGGCATTCCAGCAGATCGCCGATGCCAATCCCGGACCCGATGGTCATGCGTCCCGGAATTCGGGGGAACCCGGCTATCTCGCTTCCGTCAACTATGTCGCCGACCTGATGCGCGCCGCCGGCTATCGCGTGACCGTCCAGCTATACACCTTCCGGTACTCCGCCGGCGGCATCGTCGACCCCAATCGCGCCGACTACAATCTCATTGCCGACTCTCCCTACGGCGACACCAATCACGTCGTGGTGGTGGACGCGCATCTCGACGCGATCTTCGGCGCCGGTATGCTCGACAACGCTTCCGGCTCAGCCACGATCCTGGAGATCGCGCTCCACCTGGCCCACACACCCACCCGCAATCAGCTCCGCTACATCTGGTTTGGCGGCGAGGAGCTCGGTCTCCTCGGGTCGTTTCACTACACCCAGACACTCGCGTCGACGGATTTGAGCAGAATCGCGTTCGATATCGATGCGGATGTCACCGCCACGCCGAACTATGTGATCGGCATTGCTGATCCGGCCAATTCGAGCGGTATCAAGACATTCCCCACCGGAGTGGTCACCGCCTCACAACGCGGCAACGATGATTTCATCTCGTACTTCACCGCCGCAGGACTCCCCTACGAGCGCCTCAGCAATGACGGGACCGATTCGTATGCGTTCGCACAGGTGGGGGTGCCGAACACCGGGATTCTCACGGCGCAGGACTGCTGCAAGTCGCAGGCGGAGGTCAATCTCTTCGGCGGCTTTACCGGCAACTTCGAGGGGCACGTGCCGAGCTTCGATGGTGGCTGCGTCGACCGGTCGAAACTCTGGTGCGACAACCTCTCCAACAATGACCCGCAAGTACTGACAACGATCTCGAAGGCGTTTGCTTCCGTGGTGTTCGCCCTCGCGAACGATCCTGCACTCGGCGGCCAGTCCATCCGCACCCACGCATCTGCCGTTCCCGCCAACGCCAATCGCTGACGGCGGTGTCGGATACCGTCCGTACCACGTTGAAGCGACGCGACGCATGCACTGCTAGATTACTCGTTCCTTAATGCTTAACGCTTGACGCCTAACGCTTTCGAGGGAGAACGGGCTTGACATCCCGGTGGTCGGAGTGGCTCGAACGAATCCGGGAACGCACCTTCGAGCCGCGTCCCCCTCGACTCTCCGACGAACCGCGCTCCTGGTACGTCGAGCATACTGCACTCCTGATCAGCACCCTCAAGTGGGCGTCGCTGGGCGCTGTCGCCGGCACCTGCGTCGGCTTCGCGACCCGGGCCTTTCTCTGGTCGCTCACCGCCGGTTCGAACGTGGCGCACGCACTCGCCGGCGGTCACGTTCCGTACTACATCTTCCTGCCGCTGACGCTGCCGATCTGCGTCTGGCTGATTCGCACCTTCGCGCCGACCGCGCACGGGCACGGCACCGAGGCCGTGATCGCGGCGGTGCACCAGCGGTCAGGACACATCGCGTGGCGCGTCGCCCCGATCAAGCTCGCCGCCACGGTCCTCACCGTATCGTTTGGGGGATCAGTCGGCAAGGAAGGGCCGGCCGCCCAGATCGGTGCCTCGCTCACCAGCCTCTTCGCGGACATTCTCGGTCTCAAGGACGAAGATCGCCGCCGGTTGGTGATCTGCGGCATCAGCGCCGGCTTCGCCGCCATCTTCGG
>JBOHRY010000034.1:0-5715 GCA_050732955.1 Gemmatimonadales bacterium
TCGCCGATCGACTCCACAATACCGGCATGGACCAGCCGCTCCAGCGCCCGATGAGTCCCGGCGCGCCCGAGGCCGCTGCGCTGCGCGATAGTCGTCCTCGACAACGGCCCTTGATGAAGACTCAGGAGCCGGACAATCCGGACGGAAGCCGGTGTGGCGAGGATCGAATCGACGGGATGATAGAAATGGCTGCTGGGATGCGCGGGCCGGCGCATGGTACCTCCCTGCGTGCTATTGGAGACAAAAGGATATTATAGTATACAACGAAACGCAACGAAGACGACTCGTTCTCGAGGCAGGACCCGCTATTCGTCGGCAGACAGTTTCGCGGTTACCGGCATCGACGCTCCCCGTTGGAGAAGCGTCAATGTTGGAAGGTATCTGCGCATTGCGTGGCACCAAGTCACGCGACGGGGCATATCCAGAACGAGTGAATGATCCCGCGCTACTCCGCCCGCAACGCCGTCAGCGGATCGACCTGCAGCGCCCGCCGGATCGGAAAATACGCCGCAATCACCGCCACGAATGCCACCGTGATCGCCGCCCCGCCGAGCGTCGCCGCGTCGAGCGGGACCACGCCGAAGAGCAGCGAGCGCATGAACCGCGTCAGCACGATCGCGCCGATCAAGCCCAGCATGATCCCCGCACCGAGCAAGGCGAGGCCGTCCGCTCCGACGCTCCGCAGGATGTCGCGCGGGCGCGCGCCGAGCGCGGTGCGCACGCCGATCTCGCGAGTGCGGCGGCTCACCGTGAAGGTCAGCAGGCCGAAGACGCCGATCGCGGCGACCAGCACCGCGAATCCCGCGAAGCTCGCCAGCAGCACCAGTCCCAGACGTCGCGGACCGAGCGACGCATCGATCAGCTGATCCATCGATGCGAACCGGTAGACGGCGACGCCGGCGTCGAGCGTGGCGACGATGTGCCGAACCTCGCGGGCGACGGCCAGCGGATCGCCGGTGGTACGGATCGCCAGGGCCACATGGCGGCCGGTTACCCCGGGGACGTACATCGCCGGATCGGCAGCGCGATCGACGCCAGCGGTGTGCACGTCGCCGACAATGCCGATGATCAGCAGCGGACGGTTCGGGTCGCCGAGTGTCATGAGCCGGTGGCCGAGCGGGTCTCCCCCCGGCCAGAACGCCGCGGCCATGGCGCGATTGATCACGGTGACGTTGCTGTCGCTGGCGACGGGCAGCCGGCCACGAATCAGCGGAATGCGGAGCGTGGCGAAGAAGCTGCTGCTCACCGCGTGGTCCATCGCGGCGCGCGCGGTGGCCCAGTCGCCCCGCGGTTCATCATCGACGTTGAAGGATCCGGCGAAGGCGGCGCTCCCGCCGAACGGCACCTCTTCCGCGATCGTTGCCGACTGGACGCCGGGCAATGCGCCGACGCGCGCCTCCAACTCGCGATGAAAGGCGATGCGCCGCGCGGCGCGCGGATAAGCATCGTCCGGCAACGCGATCTGCGCCGTGAGAAGATGATCCGGCGCGAATCCCGGATCGATCCGGTTGAGCGCGATCAGCGTGCGTGCCATCAGGCCGGCGCCCGAGAGGAGAAGTATCGTCAAGGCGAGTTCGGTGATCACCAGCGCGTTCTGGGCCCGCCGCGCCGGCCTGCCGGTGCCGGTGCGTTCTCCTCCCCGCAGCGCATCCTGTGGCGCCCGCCGGATCGCGTTCAGCGCCGGTACCGCGCCGATCACCGCGGCGACGATGGCGGCAACGATCGCACCGAAGGCCCACACCCGGAGATCGAGTCGGTCGGTGATGGCGCGCGACGACCCCAGCGGCGTCGTTGCGAAGAGCACCTGGCGAGTGACCACCGCGATGAGGAGGCCACCCGCAAGACCGGCGGCGGTCACGATTCCACTCTCGACCAGGCAATGCATCATCAGCCGCGTCCGGCTGGCACCTAGTGCGGTGCGGATGCCGAATTCCCGCTCGCGGCCCAGCGCGCGCGCCAGCGTGAGGTTGGCGACGCTGGCGCAGGCAATCAGCAGGATGAAACCGGTCGCACCGAACAGGACCAGCAAGGTCGTGCGGAGATTGCCGATGTATTCGCTGCGCAGTGACCGGACGGAAACCTGCCACCCGTCGTCGGTCCCGGGGTACGCCAGGGCGAGCCGGTGTTCGATCGCGCTCATTTCCTCTTGGGCGCGATCGATCGAGACGCCGTCCTTCAACTGACCGACGACCCAGAACTGGTGCGAAATGCGATCGGTCGGGAAGCCGTTCAGCACCCCCAGGGGAAACCAGATGTCGCAATCATCGGGAAACTGCAGGCGCGGCGGCAGGACGCCGATCAGCGTGTATGGAGAGCCATCGACCACGAACGTCCTGCCGATCGCATCGTGGCGCGCGCTGAGGGCACGGCGCCAGAGGGCGTCGCTGGCGATGAAGACCTTGCCGGCGCCGGGAATGTTGTCGCTGGCTGTGAAGGAGCGTCCGATCGACGGTGCGATCCCCAGCAAGGAGAAGAACCCGCCGGTGACGATGGGGTAATGGAGCCGTTCCGGTGCGCCGCTCGCGCCGAAAACGACGCCGTCAACGCCGATGTTCCAGTACGCCTCCATCCCGGCGAAGACGGTGTTCTGGCGCTCCCACTCGAGCAGATCGGGATACGGTGCGCCGGTCCTGCCGGCCTTCCGCGGGTGGAATTCGGTGAGGACGGCGAGGCGGTCGGCGTGAGGAAACGGCAGCGGCCTGAGCAGCGCGGCGTTGACCAGGTTAAAGATCGCGGTCGCGGCGCCGAGACCGATGGCAAGGGTGACGACCGCAGCAACGGTGAAGCGCGGCGTGCGGCGAAGGGTTCTCGCCGCCTGGATGATCTCGCGAATCAGGGCATCGACGCGCGCGCCCCTGCGCGCATCGCGCACCGCTTCGGTGGTGCCGGCGGTACCCGCCTCTGCGCGTGCGAGGCGCCGCGCGTCACCGTCCGGAATTCCCGCCGCGATCTTCTCGGCGGTCAGCAACGCGACGTAGGCGTCGAGCTCCTCGGCCAGCGCCCGATCGGCGTCGTGGCGCCGGAACCAGTTGCGCCAGAGTGATGCGATCCGCATGCCGCTATCCGGCCTGCAGTGCGGCGGCCATCGCCGCTGCGATACGATGCCACTCGACGGTCTCGTGCTCCAGTTGCCGTCGGCCGGTGCGCGTGATCCGGTAGAAGCGCGCTCGGCGATTGTTCTCCGATTCTCCACACGACCCGGCGATCCACCCCGCCTCCTCCAACCGGTGCAGCGCCGGGAAGAGCGAACCGGGTTTGACCTGGAACGCCTCGCGAGTGAGCTGCTCGATCCGCCGGGAGACCCCGAGGCCGTGCAGCGGCTGGAGAAGGAGCGCCTTGAGGATCAGGAGGTCGAGCGTTCCCTGTAGCAGCGGGGTACTGGACTGACCGGCCACGGCGCGCTCCCTATCGAGTGTCGATAGGAAGACTGCGCGGGCTCATACAGGATGTCAATAGGAGCGAAATGACGCCGAGCTGGCTTGCCTTAGCGCTTGACCCACAGCGCGATCGCCGTGGCGACCAGCGTCATGAAAATCGCAACGAGCCAGCGGGACTGCTCGCCGAGGCGGCGTTCGAGCTTGGCGTCGGCTTCCGCCAGGCGCCGCTCGAACCTGGCACCCAGCTCGGCCAGCCGCTGCTCGAGCTTCGCGTCGAAGCGCGCGAAGTTGAGCTCGTTGAGTTCGCGAAGGTCGCTGCGATAGGTTGCGTCCACCTGGTTGAACCAGTCGACCATCTCGGCAACGATCTCGTCGCCGAAACGCTCGTAGAAGAGTCTGGACAGTTTCGCGGTCACCGGCTTCGACGCTCCCATGGGAAAGCGTCAACCTTGCAAGCTATGCCGAGAAACCCGTGGAGCCAAACGATGCGATGAGGTGCGGGCTGACGCCGCACCACGGTTCAGCTTCCCGCGCCGAGGCCGACGCCGTATCCGCTTGCCTGGAGCAGCGCGTCGGGATCCTTCAGCTCCAGCAGGTCGCGGATCGCCGCCTTCTTTTCGCGGGCGCGCTGGTAGTACGCCTGGGCGATCTGGAATCCGACGAAGTACCCCATGTCGTGCATCCAGTCGGCGCCGACCCGGTCGGATCCACCGTTCGCGATCCAGTAACCGTAGTCGGTGCCGTGCATGTCGCGCTGAAAGCGCTGCCAGACCATCGCCTCGTGCTCGCGGCCAAATCGCATCGATGCGGTGTCGGTTTCGAGTCCGGTGATCACCTTGGCGATGAAATCGGCACCGCCTTCCACCAGCACATTGCGCAGGAGGTCTTCCTTCCCGCCCATGTGCTGCTCGAAATGCACCAGCTCATGCGCCACGATGGTCGGGATGATGCCGGCGTTGCTGATGAAATCCCGCGTCCCCGGACCGATCTCATCGCGCGGCGACGTCGGGGTGGCGGCGAACATTTCGGACCACAGCAGCAGGCCGGTGGCGGTTGATGTGCCGCCGGACGTGAGCCGGCCGACCACGAAATAGATGTCGGGGAAGACGGCGGCGGGATACAGCTGCTTCATCCGCCGAAGCACGGTACGAATGGCGGAGACGTCGTTGGCCACCTTCGTGGTGCTGGCGCGGATCGACTGGTAATACTTGGACGTGCGGTCGATGAACGCGGAAAATCGATCGACCGAATGGATCTTGACCAGGAAGTAGTCCGCCAGTCCGATGCTCCCGCCGGCGAAGTAATCGCGGCGGTAGATCGCCGGCCGATCGGCGGCGGGAACCTCCTGCGCCAGATCGTACGCGCGCCAGAATCGGGGAATGTCGGTAGTTACCAACCGGGCGCGCTCGGGATCGCTGTGCGTCCGACGGAATGCCGCTACAGAATCCTCTACTTCCCGGACCACCGCACGCCACTCAGGCCGGGCGTGCAACGTGGTCAGATCGGGATCGCTTTCCAGCTGCGGTGCATCGCGGTAGCCGGCGGCGATCGCCAGGCGGAGCTGAGTCAGTGCGAGCTCCGGCTTCCCGGCCAGCGCATCGGAGCAAGCAGCGTTGTAACGGAGATCTCCGGGATGGATCCAGTCGCCGCGCTCGGCGACCGCGATGTTGGCCGCTGCCGCGGCGTCGTATGCCTTGGCGGCATAGAGCGAGTCGGCGCGGGCGACCAGGGGAGCCGACGCCTCGAAGCGAACAAACGCTGCGGTGTCGGGGCGCTGGGCCGCGAGGGATGCTGCCGCGGTGAGCGAAAGCGCGATCAGTACGGGGATGAGCTTCACGATTTCGTCTCGATGCAGGGACCGCGTGCCATACGCACCGGGCCACGGACCGGTTTCGATATCTTGACATCCGACTCCTGACATCCGACAACGGGCAACCAGGTCGAGATTGCGCAAATCGCCCGCAGACCGCAAACTCACCCATGACCATTCGCCACGCCATTTCCCTCGCCGCGCTCATCGGCGCTGCTTCCTGCAAGTCAGCGCCGTCGCCGGCTGCCACAGCGACTGGCCAACTCACGCCACTCAAAGTGGTTGACGTCAGCTACATGGATACGACCGTCAAGGCATGTACCGATTTCTCGGCGTTCGCCAACGGGGGGTGGCTCAAGCGCGACACCATTCCATCGGCGTATTCCTCGACCGGCGTGGTCAAGGACATGGCCGACCGCAACGAGATCACCGTCCGATCGGTGCTCGAGCAGGCGATGGCCGACCGCGCTACGCTCCCGGACACCAGCACCCAGAAGAAGCTCGGGACCTTCTACGGCTCGTGCATGG
>JBOHRY010000035.1:0-5209 GCA_050732955.1 Gemmatimonadales bacterium
GGGGCGCAGGTGATGCGGACCTTTTCGGTGGTCCGACCGGTCGGCACCGAACGCCTGTTGCACGTGACCCTCGACTTCAGGGGCGGCAGCGTCCTCCTGCTGCCGGCGGCGAGCGGCCAACTGTACAACATGCGGCTCCGCTACGATCCGGACCGCTATGCGCCGGTCCAGCAGTACGATCCGCGCACCGGGATTCTCCGTCTCGGACTCCAGTCGGTCGGAGGAACGGGACTTCGCGTCATGTCCAGCTCTCAGCTCGAACAACTCGCGCGGTTCGAACTCGCCGCCGATGTGCCGCTGGCGCTCTCCGCGACGCTGGACGCCAGCGACGCGACCATCGACCTCGGTGGCACCATGCTGACGCAACTCGATATCGAGTCGGGAGCGACGCACGCCACGGTGGACTTCTCGCGACCGACACGAGGTGCCTGCAAGTCGGCGACGTTTACCGTGGGAGCATCGCAGCTCGAAGTGCTGCACCTGGCCCAGGCGGCCTGCGCCGAAGTGCGGGTGGACGGCGGAGCCGGCAGCACCACGCTCGGATTTCAGGGCGCCTGGCGCCGTGATATTGTCGTAACCGTGGACCTGGCTCTGGGCGGACTGGTCCTGCAGATCCCTCGCGGCACCGGCGTCCACATCGCGGGTCAGCGCTTCCTGGCGCCGTTCGATCGCCGCGGGCTGGTGCAATCCGGCGATGGCTGGCAGACACCGGGGTTCGAGCGGGCAGCGCACAAGCTCGATGTCGACCTCAAGGCATCGATCACCAGCATCGCCATCGACTGGCAGTAGCCCGGCGGAATT
This sequence comes from Gemmatimonadales bacterium, assembly GCA_050732955.1. Lineage (GTDB taxonomy): Bacteria > Gemmatimonadota > Gemmatimonadetes > Gemmatimonadales > GWC2-71-9 > Palsa-1233. Next base: position 802 of record JBOHRY010000035.1, read on the forward strand.
TCAGCGCGAGCCGGAGGCGAGCACGTGCTTCAGATCCGGCCAGGTGGTGATCAGTCCGCCGTCCGCGGTGTTGCGGGACATACCCGCCAGCAGTTGCGACTTGTAGCGCGCCAGCCAGAAATCGAACGGATCGCGAGGATCGCGATCGACGACAAGCAGATCGGCCGGTGTCATCGTCAGCGTCCAGAACCGGATGGTTCCACCCTTGTAATACAGGTAGTTGCTCGCGTGCGGGTCGGGGATCGCCAGCGGGACCGCGGCCCGGGCGCCGCCGAAGTGCAGCGTCATCGACGAATCGCCGAGCAGCACCGTCACCAGCCTGCCGCGGGTGAGCGGTGGGGGCAGCATTGTCGCCGGCGTCAGCAGCAGGTCATTGCCGTCGATCCGTACTCCAGCGGCGCGCTTGACGTTGGCGAGCTTCTGCAGCGACAACCCGAGCACATGCAGCAGGCCTTTGACACCGATGCCAAAGGCGTGAATCGACACCGGATGCAAGCGAAGTTCGCCGGTTGGCGTGACGCTGACCTCCGTCGCCAGCCGGAACGGCAGACCGTGCAGCCGGCCTTTCTGCACAAGCTGGCCGTGCGTGACCGAGAGGCGCAGCTTCCGCAACGGCGATCCGTGATAGTTGAACACGTACCGATTGAGCAGGTCGCCGAGGGCCTGGGTGGTGAGCGCGATCGTCGCGGTATCCATCTCCAGTCCGAACGACGTGGGATCGTCGAACCAGGGCGGCTGACCGGCGCGAGTCCCCACCAGTCGTCCGCGCAGGTAACCGATGTGCATGATCAGCGTCGCGTCGATGTGGTAATCGACGTTGCGCATCGCGGTTTCGACTCGTATCGGTTGCTGCGCGCCACCGGTACCCGGCACAGCGGCTGCCGCCAGCGCTGCCGCGATCAAACCCCAGATTGAACGACGCACTTTCACCACCGGCGCGACCCTAGGGTCCGGCTCGCTGGTTGATGCTCGAGAGGCGCACCTGGCACTTGATTGGTCGCGTGGAAGTGCATGTGCTGGTGAACCACGCTGCTCCGCGGCCAACCGCCACCCCGTCGACGCCGCCGAGCACGTCGTTGAGATTGGTCGCCGCGATCGCCCGGCGCACGTCGGCGGTAAAGACCGCAGCATAGCGCGCAAGCAGGTCCTTCCGGCCGGCGATCACGGTGTGCTGCTCCGGCCCGCGATTAACCCGCAACGGGTAGGCAACCATGTCGGCGATCGCCGTGCGATTGCCTGACGCGACGGCGGCCTGAAACCGCTGCAGCGATGCCAGCACGTCGGAGTCGGGGATGCCGAGGGCGGTGAATCGCTGGGCGCTTGCGGGTGCTGCGGCTGCCACCACTAACCAGGTCAGCAGAGCCAGTCTGCGATTCATGTCGGCACGCTATTCCAGGATGGGGAGGGAGACGCGCGTGGTCGCGATCCGCTGCTGGACTCTTTCCGCAATCTCCCGCAGCATCACGGCCGCTGCAGAGGTAGGCGCCGCACGCACGATCGGTTCGCCGCGGTCGGAGGCGTCAACCAGCCCCGCCTGCAGCGGCACCTGCCCGAGCAGCGGGACGCCGATTTCGTCCGCCAGCCGCTGGCCGCCGCCGCTGCCAAACAGGTCGTGACGCATTCCCGTCACCGGATCGAGGAATCCGCTCATGTTCTCCACCACACCGAGGATCGGCACGTTGACCTTCTCGAACATCTTCGCGCCGCGGAGTGCATCACCTACCGCCACTTCCTGTGGCGTCGTGACGATCACCGCCCCGGCAACGTGCACCTGCTGCACCAGCGAGAGCTGCGCGTCACCGGTGCCCGGCGGCATGTCGGCCAGGAGATAATCCAGTTCGCCCCAGTCGACGTCGTGGAGAAACTGGTGCAGGATCTTGGTGATGATCGGCCCGCGCCAGATGGTCGGCGCATCACGATCGATCATGAAGCCGATCGACATGAGCTTGACGCCGTGCACCTCCAGCGGCACGATCCGTCCCTCGTGCACCGCGGGGCGTTCGTACATGCCGACCATGCGGGGCAGGTCCGGGCCGTAGAAATCCACATCCATGATGCCGACACGGTAGCCGCTCTCGGCCAGTGCCATCGCAAGATTCACCGTCACCGTCGACTTGCCGACGCCGCCCTTGCCCGACGAGATCGCCACGATGGAATGGATGCCCGGCACCTCGACCGGCACCGGCGCGGGCACGCCGGCCTGCGCGCTCTGCGGCGCGCCGTGGGTGACTTTGGGCGGACCAGACGGATCGATGACCGTGATCCGCGGTTGCGGGAAACCGGCGTCCAGAATGGCCTGGCGAGCCTTGCGGACCAGCGTGGCGGAGTCATCGCGCCGCAACAGGAAGGTGAAGCTCGCGGCGCCGGACTCATCGACGGTGAGTTGATCGATCATCCCCGACGCGACCAGTCCCTGATTGGTGCGCGAGTTGACGACGGTATCGAGTGCGGCGCGGACCTCGTCGCTGCCGGCGGGGTTCACACGGCCTCGACGGCCAGCACCTCAGGCACGGCGTGGCGAAGCCGCTGCTCCAGCCCCTGCTTGAGCGTCACGGTCGAGGCGGAGCACCCGACGCAGGTGCCGCCCAACCGCACCAGCAAGCGGCCGTCGCTGGCGTCGAAATCCACCACCTCGACACTCCCCCGATGCGATGCGATGTACGGACGCAATTCGTCGACGGTGCGCTCGATGCGCGCCAGAAGTTCGTCAATCGTTGCCGTGGTCGTCACAGCGCGGAAACTATACCGGAGCACGCGTGGTACAAGGGGATGCAGCGCTTGTCAGCCGGCGCGCAAGTAGTCGCGCGCCGCGGCAAGCACGGCGCCCTGCACTTCCGCCAGCGTTCCCGGAATGGCGACGCCGGCGGCCTTGGCGTGACCGCCCCCACCGAATCGTCGCGCCAGTTCCGCGACGTCCACCGCGCCGACGCTGCGCAGCGACACCTTGATCCGGTGCCCGGACATCTCGCGGAAGAGCAGCGCCAGCCGCACCCGGCGTACCGATCGCGCGTGTTCCACGACACCATCGAGGTCGTCCGGGTCGACGCCGTGACGCTCGAGCGCGCCCGGCGGCACGGTCACCCAGGCCAGACCGATCTCCTCTTCCACCACGAGCGTCTGCAGCACCTCGGCGAGGAGCCGCGGCCGTCCGGCCGGAGCGCCGGCATAGACGTCGAGATAGACCTGTTCGGTATCGACGCCCGCTTCGAGCAGGTCGCCCGCGATCCGTAGCGTCCGGGGCCGCGTGTTGGAGAACCGAAAGCCTCCGGTGTCCGTAACGAGGGCTACATACAGCGCCCGTGCCGCGGCGCTCATGATCGGCCACTCGGCCTCGCGCGCCAGGAGGTAGATGAGCTCGCCGGTCGCCGCGGCAGTGGGATCGACGAATCGCGGACCGGTCGGAAGCGTGCCAGGACTCACATGATGATCGATGCACCCGACCGGCACACCGCGGTCGCGTACCGTATCCGCCAGCGCTCCCAGTCGCGACAGGTCGGCGATATCGAGCACGATGATCGCGTCGGCGCGCCGCAGTTCCTTGACCGCTTGCGCGCAGACGTCCGCGCCGGTGATGTCGTTGAAGAGAAAGGCAAACCGAGGGGGCACTGGCGTCGGGTTGGTCACCAGCACCTGCACGCCACGCTCCCGCAACAGGTGCACCATGGCCACTTCGCTGCCAAGTCCGTCACCATCGGCATTGACGTGCGTGGTCAGGCAGATGCGCGCGCCCGGATGCACAAGCGCCGCGACCTCGCGGGCAGCGGCGCGCATGCGGGAGTCAAGTCCGGTCGTCATCCCGGGAAGCTAACGATCAGCCGGCGGTTCCTTGCTGCTGGCGCAACGTGCTGTGATGCCGTCCATAGCTGAAGTAGATCACCAGCCCGATGATCAGCCACACCACCAGCCGGATCCAGGTGTACGCCGGCAGCGTGAGCATCAGGCCGAAGCAGCAGATCACGCCGAGAATCGGCACCAGCGGCACCCATGGCGTGCGGAACGGACGATCGAGCTCGGGACGTGTCTTGCGCAGCACCATCACCCCGATGCACACCAGCACGAACGCGAGCAGCGTGCCGATGTTGACCAGCTGCGAGATCACGTCGAGCGGGAGGATGCCGGCCGCGACCGTCACTGCGACTCCGGTGAAGATCGTCGACAGGTACGGGGTGCGGAATCTGGGATGCACCCGTGAGCCCCAGCGGCCGATCAGGCCGTCGCGCGACATCGAATAAAAGACGCGAGACTGACCCAGGAGCATCACCAGCACGACCGAGCCCAGGCCCAGAACGGCGCCCACGTCCACCATGATGCGGATGATGAACGGCGCACCGATCTTGTCCATCGCGACGGCCATCGGTGCCGAAACGTTGAGCTGGGTGTACGGCACCATGCCCACCAGCACCGCGGA
>JBOHRY010000036.1:0-7859 GCA_050732955.1 Gemmatimonadales bacterium
CATCCGCCACAAGCTCGGCAAGCCGGCGGCCGCTTCCGGGGTCGTCTTCGACGGGGTGGTGCGCACCGTGCCGCAGGCGGTTGGCGTGGCGGCGCTGCTGGCCGAACTCGGGCGCAAGATCGACTACGTGCTCCTTTTTGACGTCCCCGATGCCGTCCTGCTCGAGCGTATCGCCGCACGGCGCACCGTCGAAGGGCGTGCCGACGACGACCCGGTGGCGGTGGCGACTCGGCTGGCCGCGTATCGCACCCAGACCGCGCCGGTCATCGACTGGTACGAACAACACGGCGGCGTGACGCGCATCGACGCGGTGGGCACCGTACCCGCCATCTTCGAGCTGGTGCGCGAGGCGGTCCAGCCGACGTGATCTCGATCAAGTCTCCTCGCGAGGTCGCGACCATGGCGCGCGCGGGTCGCATCGTATTCGAGACCCTTGAACTGATGCGGACGATCGTGCGGCCGGGACTCAGTACGGAAGACCTGGACCGCGAAGCGGAGGCATTCATCCGCTCCCACCCCGGCGCCACTCCGTCGTTCAAGGGGCTGTACGACTTTCCCAAAACGCTCTGCACCTCGATCGACGCCGAGATCGTGCACGGCATTCCGTCGACGCGGCGCGTGCTCAAGGAAGGTTCGATCGTATCGGTCGATGTCGGCGTCTGTATCGACGGCCTGCACGCCGATTCCGCCACCACCATACCGGTGGGCGAGGTCAATGCCGAGGTCCAGCGGCTGCTCGATGTCACCAGGCGCTCGCTCAGCGCGGGGATCGCCGCCGCGCGCGGCGGCAATCATGTGGGCGATATCGTGCACGCGGTGCAGGGCGTGGCGGAAGGCGCCGGATTCGGCGTAGTGCGCGAACTGGTGGGCCACGGCATCGGGACCCGCTTTCACGAAGAACCGCAGATCCCCAATTTCGGCAACCCGAAACGGGGTCCGCAGCTCAAGCCCGGGATGACGCTCGCCATCGAGCCGATGATCACGATTGGCAGCCCGGTAACCCGAACGCTTCCCGACAAGTGGACGGTTGTGACGCAGGACGGATCACTGTCGGCGCACTTCGAGCACACGGTGGTCGTCACGGAAGGTGATCCGCAGATCCTGACCTGTTAAGGCGTTCCGGTGGCGGTGAAGGTCACCCGCACATCGGGAAATGGGCTGACCGTAACCAGCAGTGTGTTTGGCCCAGCCACGGGACCCAATGTCCAGCTTCCCACCGCGGCCATGCCGTCTGCGTCGGTGATGACCACGCCGCCGGCGACGGATCCTCCCCCCGCACCGACGGTGAAAGTCACCGTTGCCCCGGCAACGGGGGTCAATCCGTTCCCGGACACCGCCAACCGTACCAGAACCCGCGGTGGGGTGGCCACTGCGGTGCCGGCATGGGCGCTCTGCCCGTCGGTGCCGGAAACGACATTGACCAGCAGCGGGTACGCTGTCGCCGTTGCGATAAACGTCACCGGTGTCGCGTTGCTTCCGATGATGCTCGCTGCCAGTGTGTGGCCGCCGGCAACGCCCGGTGTCCATCCGCCCACCGTCGCAACACCGTCGGCTCCAGTGACCTTCACCGCGCCGGTGACCATCCCACCGCCGGCATTGTCCGGTGGGTCCGCAATGGCGAACGTCACGGTGTCATCGGCGACCGACTGGCCGTTGTTCGTGACCCGGACGGCAGGGGGAATCGGCACGGGCAAGCTTGCGATGACACTCTGTCCGTCGCCGGCATACTTGGTAATGACGATGCGCCCGGACGTCGACCCATCGCCGTTGCTGCACGACGCGAGGACAGCAGTGGTCGCGGCAGCTGTGAAGGCGCTGCGCCACGGCAGGGTTGCCAAACGCCGGTCGATGGTCGTCCGTCTAGCCACAGGTCGTGCGGTATGTGCAATGATAGATATGTACTTTCACCTGTATTTCGCCGGCGCCGGCGGAGAACGTGATGAACCCATCGCCGATTGGCCCCGTCTGATATATCCCGGGCGTCGTGACGGACTGGTGGGCGCCAATTGAAATCACACCCTCAGTCGGGTCTTGCAGAGTCGTCGGAAAAATACAGCTGGTCGAGCAGGAAGCTCCGATCGATGTTCCGACCTCGATCCCCGCGTCGGTGGGATTGGGACCGACGTCGAAAAAGACCGAGAAGTCGACGCCACTGCCGGGAGTGTAGTATGTCGAATCAGGAAGCCAGAGCGTATCTCCATGCCAAGATGACCCCAGCGGTTGAATGGGACCGTACGTCGATGCACTAATTTCCAGTGAAGGGCCTCCACATCCTTCAATGCAATCGGGATGAACACGGCTCTGCGACGGCGCGAGCGGCATGCTGGTCGAGACTTCGCTCGAGCAGCCGATCAGTCCGGCAAGAAGAGCAATAGTCAGGGGGGGGCGGTGCGAGAACGGGCATGGTTCATGGTTTCCTCCGGGAAGAGGTTCAGGATAGTCTATTGCCATTGCGCAGATTGGCAAGGGCCGCTACCGTCAGGCGCAATGGCCAGCTTGACCAAGCAATGATGTGGCGTTGCTGCGGTACGATGCTGATTTTCCTTTCCGCCTGCAGCCACTCTGATTCATACCCTGTCGGTGGCTACGACGTCGGGCCGAGCAGCAGCGGTTCTGATGTCATCCTGACCTTCAACACCGACCAGAACTACTGGCCTACGCTCACCGCGGACAGCTCCGCAGTTGTCTACGAATTCATTGATGTCAACCTGGGCGCCGGCGGAACAAGGCACCGGTGCATGGGGGCGTTGCCAGTCGCCGGCGGGACGAGATTCTGGCAGTGGTGCGACACCCGCGCGTCAGAGACGGATTCCGCGACCGGTTTCGACGGATTCGCGATGGGTACCGATGGTCGACTGCTCTACGCCGAAACCGTGACGCCGCGCGTCTTCCCCTTCCAGACTCCCAGCACCGTGCTCTGGCTGGCGGACTCGGCAACACCATTCCGGCGTCGTTCGCTGGTGACCCTTCCGATCGTGGTGGGAGACAGCACGGTGAGCTGGCTGGCCGACCTCGAGTGGACGGGGCCGAACTCCTTTATCGGGCTCGGGCAGGGGATGATCCTCCTGCCACACTGCAATCTCTGCGTCGAAGTCGATTCCGTCTTCAATGGCAAAGTCGTCGTCGCCGGCACGATCACCATGGCGGGCGCCACGCTGACTGCGATCCCCGGGACCGCAGGCGCCACCGGTTACTCGTTGGCGGACGGTGGCGCGTCGATCGTCTTTACCCAGCTCGACAATGCGAATCTGATGAAGGTGCCGGCCGCAGGCGGCGCGCCATTAGTCGCCGCGGTGGCGACCCCGCGAGCCGGGATACAATTGCTCGGTGTTTCATGCCGCGGGACGACCTGTGTGGTGGCGCTCGGTCCGGCGCTGCTCGGAAACCCGGCATCGCACGAACCTCCCGGGAGCGGTCCGTATGAACTGCGCAGTGTCTCGCTCGTGACCGGCACCGCGACGACCGTGCTCACCAGTTCAGCGACCGTTGCCAGCCCAGTTCTCTTGCCGTCCGGTGATGTCATCGCGCAGGTCGGGCCAGGACTCGGTCATCTCCAGACCTTCAACTCACCGGATCTCACTCTGCATCTGTACCATGGGCTCGTGCACTAGATCCGCAATTTCGCTCATCCGCGACCCTTCACCTCTTTCAACAACCACCCATGCATCGCCGGATTCCCCGCCACCACACCGCCATGCGTGGCGCGCGCGGGCTGTCCCGCAAGATCGGTCACCATCCCCCCGGCTTCGCGGATCAGCAGGATCCACGCGGCCTTGTCCCACGGTGCCAGCGTGAGCTCCCAGAAACCGTCGAACTGGCCCGCGGCGACTGCCGCGAGATCGAGCGCGGCTGAGCCTGCGCGACGGACACCGCTGGTCGCCGGGAAGATTCGCCGAGCCTGCTCCAGGTAGGGCGGCAGGTCGTCGGGCATCTTGAACGGGAAGCCGGTGCCGATCAGCGCTTCACCCGGATCGGTGATGGTGGACACCGCCAGTCGCTCACCTCCGCACCAGGCGCCGCCACCGCGCCACGCGGTGTAGCGGCGATGCGCGGGCACGTTGAAGACGCAACCGGCGACGATCTCGCCGTCGAGCAATGCTGCCACCGAGACCGACCACCACGGGTAGCCGTGCAGGTAGTTGGTCGTCCCATCCAGCGGATCGACGACCCAGACCAGACCTTCGAGACCGGCTTCGTCCGGGGAATATTCTTCGCCGAGCACTCGCGACTGAGGCTCCGCCGAAAGCAGGTCGGAGCGGATCCGCGCTTCCGCACCGCGATCGACTTCCGTCACGAAGTCGTGGTGTCCTTTCGTGGCCCAACTGGACCGATCCGGCAGCCGGGCATCGAGCAGAAAGGCGGCCGCTCCCGCGGCTGCGCGCTCCGCGGTCCGAGCGAGGTGCGCCGCGGGATTCAATGGATTGCCGTCGATTCGGCGGTCGGGTAGCTTGCCGTCAATGGCCCGCGTGTTTTCCGGCATTCAGCCCTCGGGTGAACTCCACATCGGAAACTGGCTCGGCATGATCCGCAGCGCTGTGGTGCTGCAGGATCAATACGAGTGCCTGTACTGCATTGTCGACCAGCACGCGATCACCGGCGAGTATGACGCGTCGTCGCTCGCCGAACGTACCCGGCAGGCGGCGATCGGCATGCTCGCGGCGGGAGTCGATCCCGCCCGCGCGACGCTCTTCGTCCAGAGCCATGTGCCGGCGCACGCCACGCTTTCCTGGCTGCTCACCACCGTGGCCCCGCTCGGCGAGCTGGAACGCATGACGCAATACAAGGATAAGTCGCAGCGGGTCGAATCCATTCCGGCGGGGCTGCTTTGCTACCCGATCCTGATGGCGGCCGATATCTTGCTTTATCGAGCGGACAAGGTCCCGGTGGGCGATGACCAGGTGCAGCATCTCGAGCTGGCGCGCGAGATCGCCCGGCGCTGGAATCATCGTTTCGGCGCGGGATTCTTCGCCGAACCCGAGCCGATCCTGTCAACCGCGCGCCGGATCATCGGTCTCGATGGCCAGGCCAAGATGTCGAAGAGCCTGGGCAACACGATCGCGATGACCGAGACGCCCGAGCAGATCTGGGGAAAGCTGCGGCCGGCGATGACCGACCCGGCGCGGAAGACACGCAAGGATCCGGGGACGCCCGAGATCTGCAACATCTACGCGCTGCATCGCCACTTCTCCCCGCCCGATACGGTGATGGAGGTCGCGGCGAAGTGCCGATCTGCCGGCTGGGGATGCCTGGATTGCAAGCGGGTGCTGGCCGATAACATGATCCGGACGCTGGCGCCGTTGCGCGAGCGTTCGCTGGAGCTGGCCGCGCGTCCGGCCGAGGTGACGGCGATCCTGGGCGACGGTGCCGCCACGGCGCGGCGTCACGCCGCCGGTACGATGCGCGAGGTCAGTGACCGCATGGGCTTTCTTCCGGAGGCAGAATGAGCAGCAGCACGTCGCCGATGCTGGCGCGAGTATTGAAGGCGGCGGTGCTTCGCGGCGCCTCCGACGTGCACGTCAAGGCCGGCGATGTTTTCCGGGCGAGGATCGAGGGCGAACTGGTTCCGCTCACGAAGCAGCGCCTCACGCCGCAGCAGACCCGGGCACTCGCGGCGATGTTCGCCGGGATGGAACCGGACGACCCCCGGCTCGAAACGCTGCGCGAGCTCGATTGCTCGTGGGGGGTGCCCGGGGTTGGCCGGTTCCGCATCAACGTCCTGCGCCAGCGGTCGTCATTCATGATGGTGCTGCGCGTGATTCCGTTCTCGGTGCCGACACCCGAGGGACTCGGCCTCCCCGACGTCGTCACGCATTTCGCCGAATCCGCCAAGGGACTGGTCCTGATCGCGGGACCTGGAGCGTCGGGAAAGACATCGACGATCGCGGCGATGGTGCACCACATCAATCGCAGTCAGCAACGCCACATCGTCACGCTGGAAGACCCGATCGAGTACCTGCATCGCGACCTGTCCAGTTCGATTTCGCAGCGCGAGATCGGCACCGACACCGACGACATCGCCGGAGGCCTGCGCGCGGCCCGGCGTCAGGACCCCAATGTCCTGGTGTTGAGTGAACTGCGTGAGCCGGTGGCGATCGACCGGGCGATCCGGGCCGCTGAATCCGACTGCCTGGTCCTCGCGGCCGTCACCGCGTTCGACTCCGCGACCGCCATCATGCAACTCGTGGCGACGATTCCCGCCGAGGAGCGCGAGGTTGGCCGGCTTCGCCTCGCCGACGCGCTCCGCGGCGTGATCGCTCAGCGGCTGGTGCCCAAGGGGAAGTCCGGGCGACAGGTGGCAGTGGAGTGGTTCGAAACGACCCCCGCGATCCGCGAAGCCATTGGTTCGGGCGCCGACACCGCCGCCCTTCGCAAGGCGATCGAGAAAGCGGCCAAGGACGACAAGGCGGAGCTCTTCCCCAGCAGTCTCGTTCCGGGTCGCGAGACCGCCTGATGTTCGATCGCAAGCACAACTGCGTCGTGGTAGTTGGTGCGCAGTGGGGCGACGAGGGGAAGGGGAAGCTGGTCGACGTCCTCGCCGAACAGGCGGACGTCGTCGTGCGCTACCAGGGCGGTGCCAACGCCGGACACACCGTCGTCGTCGCCGACCGTCAGTTCGTGCTGCACCAGATTCCCTCCGGCATCCTCCACCCGCGCGCGAATTGCATCGTCGGCAACGGCGTGGTGCTCGACCCCGAATCGTTCTTCGGCGAGCTTGATCAACTGGCGGCGCAGGGAATCACGATCGAAGGCCGGCTCTTCGTTTCCGACCGGGCGCACGTGGTGCTGCCGTACCACAAGCTGCTCGATCAGGCCAGCGAGAAGACCCAGCAGATCGGGACCACGGGGCGGGGAATCGGACCGGCGTACGAGGACAAGATCGGCCGGCGCGGAGTGCGCGTCACTGATCTCTGCCGTGGCAGCGGTGCTCGCGAATTCCTGACACCGCGGGTCGAGCGGGCCAACGCGCTGCTGCGCCTGATGGGCTCCGCCGCGAGCGCCGATCTCGATGAACACATCGAGCTCTTCGGACGCCTCGGCGCGCGGCTCAGGCCACTGGCGACCGATACCGGTCTGCTGGTGCATCGCGCGCTGCGATCGTCGAGGCGTGTCCTGCTCGAAGGCGCCCAGGGCGCGTTGCTCGACGTCGATCACGGGACCTATCCGTTCGTCACGTCTTCGAACACCACCGCCGGCGGTGCCGCGGTCGGTGCCGGTATCGGCCCGACGGAGATCGACGGCGTGCTTGGCGTCGTCAAGGCGTACACGACGCGCGTCGGCACCGGTCCGCTGCCCACCGAAGCGCACGGCGAGTTGCAGACCAGACTCCGGGACCTCGGCGGCGAATTTGGCGCCACTACCGGACGCCCGCGCCGCTGTGGCTGGTTCGATGCCACTGTGGTCCGCTACTCTGCGCGAGTGAACGGATTGACGGGACTTGCCGTCACCAAGCTCGACGTGCTCGACACCTTCGCCGAAATCCCGGTGTGCGTCTCGTATCGCCTCGACCAGGAGGAATGCGCCGAGGTCCCGAGCGACGTCTCCGCGCTGGAACGCGTCGAGCCGGTCTACGAAGTGCTTCCGGGCTGGCAGCAGCCGACGTCAGGCGCCCGCCGTCTGGCGGACCTCCCGCCCCCGGCGCGCGCTTACCTTGATCGACTCGAGGATCTCGCCGGCCAGCCGATTCGCTACGTCAGCGTCGGCACCCGCCGCGATCAGATTATCGAGGTTTGAGAACCTCCCGAGTCGGCTTCTCTCTTTTCCCTTCTCCTTCTCTGTTGCCTTCTTACTGTGACTGCAGTCGCGCGAAGTAGTTTCCGATCCCGATGCTGTTGAGCCACACCGGATCCACTTCGTAATAG
>JBOHRY010000037.1:0-3844 GCA_050732955.1 Gemmatimonadales bacterium
GGAAATGGGGAGCGGCGTTGCGTTCCACCTGCTCCGGACCGTGCGGGAGCCAGGACCCGGGAAAGGTCTTCTGCAGCAGGGCCAGCACGTGCCCGTCCGACAGCCGGGGGGCGTCGATCCGCATCGCCTCGAACGGCACCATCTTTCGCCCGAACACCATCGTCTGGAGGAAGAATCGACCGCCCACCGGCAACAGTGACGCGACATTCCGGAAGAACGCCGCGTAGATCGCATCCTGATCGCCGGCCTGCCATGCCTCGACCGAGCAGAAGTGTTCGAAAGCGCCAATGCTGGTGACGCCGTCGAAGGTCCCGAACGTCTCCTCGGTGATCTGCCGCGCATCCATCAGTCGCACATCGAGCCCATGCCGCACATCGGCAGCCTGCTGTCCGCGCGAGAGCGTGACGCCGATACCGCGGATCCCGCGCTCGCGAAAGAACGCCAGCATCGCGCCCCAGCCGCATCCCACGTCCAGAATCCTGCCGCCCTGAGGCACCTGGAGCGACGCAGCCACGAATTCGTGCTTGCGGCGCTGCGCGGCCTCGAGCGGCAGCGAGAAGTCCCCGTCGTACTTGGCACCGCTGAAATCGGCGAGTTCGCCCATGCTCATCCGGAACATCCGGTCGGTGAGCGTGTAGGTGAAATCGATGTCGGTGTGAGAGGCCATGGCCGAGAAGGTAGCGCCAAACTGTTGGATGGCGGTAGCGTTGAGCCAACGCCGCCGTCGCGGTGGCGTCCCGACTGCGCCAGGGGAGAAATCCGATGAAGCGGGCGACCACGCCGTCAGGAAGCGCCAGGTGCCCGTGACACCGGTTCCAGTTACGCTCGAGGCGATCCAGTCGGCACGCCAGCGCATTCGTGGTGTCGCGATTACCACGCCGCTGGTGCCGTTCCTTCCCGCTCCATCGCCCGCACGGATCTACCTCAAGCTGGAAAACCTGCAGCCGATCGGATCGTTCAAGATTCGTGGTGCGGCGAATGCCATGCGGCTGGCGGGACCGGCCGCCGTCAAGGATGGTGTGCTGACGGCGAGCGCGGGCAACATGGCGCAGGGTGTCGCGTGGTGCGCCAGGGAGTTCAGCGTACCCTGTCGCGTCGTGGTACCCGAGACGGCGCCGGCATCCAAGCTGGCAGCCATCGAGCGGCTTGGCGGCGAGCTGATCCGGGTACCGTTCGATCGGTGGTGGCAGACCCTGCTCGACGGAGCGTATCCGGGCGTCGATGGCGTGTTCGTTCATCCGTTCGCCGACGCTGGTGTGATGGCCGGGAACGGAACGATCGGACTGGAAATCATCGAGCAGCTCGCGGACGTTGACACCGTACTCGTTCCGTGGGGCGGCGGCGGCCTGGCCTGCGGGATTGCATCGGCCGTGCGTGCCACTCGGCCTGCCGTGCGGGTCTACGCGGTGGAAATAGTGGGCGCGGCACCTCTCGCCGCCTCATTCGCTGCCGGTGCAGCAACGACCATCGATCCCGTGCGCAGCTTTGTCGATGGGATCGGCGGAAAGAGTGTCACGGCTGAGATGTGGACACTCGCGCGGTCGCTGCTCGCCGGCGTCCTGACCGTAAGGGTAGCGGACGTCGCCACGGCAGTACGGCAGCTGGCCCTCTCCAGCCGGGTTGTCGCGGAAGGTGCGGGCGCCGCTTCGGTGGCGGCGGCCCAAGGCGGTGTTCCCGGCGCCTCCGCGATCGCCTGCATCGTGAGCGGCGGAAACATCGACGCCGAGAAGTTGGCGATCATCCTTCATGGTGGCATCCCCTGACAGCATGATCGGAGCGGCAATGTCGAACGATCCCGAAGTTGAATTCTTTCCTCTCCCCGCCGGGATGCGGTTGCCGTTCTCCGAGGCCGTCCGCGTCGGCTCGCTGCTCTACCTCTCCGGGCAGATGGGAACTGACGGGTCGGGACGACTCGTCGCCGGTGGCATCGAAGCGGAGACACGCCAGGTCCTTGCCAACGTGCGCGCGGTCCTCGAGCGTCACGGGTCATCCATGCATCGGGTGGTCAAGTGCCTCGTCATGCTAGCCGACATGCAGGAGTGGCCGGCGATGAACGCGATCTACCTGGAGCATTTCTCCGCCCCGCTGCCCGCCCGGAGCGCCTTTGGCGCCAGTGGGCTGGCGCTGGGAGGCCGGATCGAACTGGAGTGCATCGCCACGATCGGGCCCTGAACAGCGCGTGACCGGTCTGCCGACCGCCGCTATCTTGTCAGGCGACACTTCCACCCGGACCATGCTGATGGCTGACTGTACCAAGCACGTCTGGAACGAGATCGCGCTCGAACCGCTGTCACCCACATTATCGCGAAAACTCGTCTTCAACGATCGCATCATGCTGGCGCAAGTCTTCCTCAAGACTGGATCGATTGTCCCAGCCCATGAGCATCACAATGAGCAGGCGACCTACATCCTCGAAGGCTGCCTCCGGTTCTGGACCGGCGCGGATGCCGACGCCCCCGGTGATCGGTACACCGATATTCACGCCGGCGAAGTCCTCTTGATCCCGGGCGGCGTACGCCATCGCGCGGAAGCATTGGAGGACACCCTCGACCTCGACGTGTTTACCCCGCCTCGCCAGGACTGGATCGACAAGACCGATGCGTACCTTCGCGAGAAGAAGTAAGTGGACCTCGGGCTGCAAAGCCGAACGGCCCTGGTGTGCGGCGGCAGCCGCGGGATCGGATTTGCGACCGCGGAGCTGCTGGTAGCGGAAGGCGCGCAGGTCGCGATTTGCGGCCGGGACGCCGCTTCGCTCGATCGGGCCAGGTCGAAGCTGGTCGGCAAGGGGGCCGTCGTGGACACCGTCACCGCCGATCTTGCGACGCCGGCGGGTATCGAAGTCGTCGTGGCGCATGTATCGGAGCGATACGGTCACCTCGACGTGCTGGTGACCAATACTGGCGGCCCGCCGACGAGTCCGGCGCTCGGCGCGGAGTGGAATGCCTGGGCAGCTGCGGTGGACCTGCTGCTCAGAAGTGCCGTGGAACTCACCCGGGCGTTCGTGCCGGGGATGCGGGCGCGGAAATGGGGACGAGTCGTCGGCATCACGTCCATGGCGGTGAAGCAGCCGGTGCCGTCGCTGGTGCTCTCCAACAGCATTCGCGCCGCGGTCACCGGCTACTTTCGGACCCTGGCCGACGAGGTCGCAGCCGACGGCGTGACGGTGAATACGGTGCTGCCCGGGTACACCGAGACGGAGCGCCTTGTCGACCTCGCCGAAGCGACGGGGAAGCGCTCCGGCAAATCGGTCGACGCGGCGTATGATCAATGGCGCAAGGTCACGCCGGTCGGGCGCCTCGGCCGTCCGGAGGAGCTCGCTGCCATGATCGCGTTTCTGGCGTCGGATCGGGCCGGCTTCGTCACTGGTCAGGCAATCTGCGTGGACGGCGGAGCGATTCGGACGTTGCTGTGATGTGGGATCGCGTTGGAACCGCGGTGCAACGGTGGCCGCGGACACTCACCCGATCGGGGCAAGCATGGCTCGACTGAACGAGACGAAGTGGATCTGGCGGGACGGCGATTTCATCCCATGGAAAGACGCCAACGTCCACGTACTGAGCCATTCGATGCAGTTCGGGTCGTCGATCTTCGAGGGAATCCGCTGTTACGAAACGCCGGCGGGGCCCGCCATCTTCCGGCTGCAGGATCATCTGCAGCGCATGGCGCACTCGTGCCGGATCTACCGGATCGACCTGCCATATACGCTGGACGATCTGGCAACGGCGTGCTGCCAACTGGTCGAGCGCAACGGACTTGATGCCTGCTACATCCGTCCGATGGTGGTGCGCGGATACGGCGCGGCCGGGATGGTGCCGTTCGATTCCCCGATCGAGGTCTACATTCC
>JBOHRY010000038.1:0-3022 GCA_050732955.1 Gemmatimonadales bacterium
AGCTTCAACAGCATGACCCAGGGATTCTTCCTGGTGATGCTGGCGCTCTCGAGCGTCGGCTTGATGGTTGGCGGTGTCGGCGTCGTGGCGATCATGATGATCTCGGTCACCGAACGCACCCGCGAGATCGGTGTGCGCAAGGCGCTGGGCGCCACGCGCGGCGAGATCCTCTTTCAATTCCTGGTGGAGGCCGCGACGCTCACGATCATCGGCGGGATCTGCGGCATGCTGCTTGGCGCGGTGATCGCCTGGGGTGTGAACCGTTACACGCCGATTCCCGCCGCGATTCCGCTTTGGTCCGTGGCTGCGGCGATCGCCGCGTCGGCCATCACCGGTGTCTTCTTCGGGCTCTACCCCGCCAACAAGGCCGCCGGCCTCGACCCGGTCGAAGCTCTCCGGTACGAGTAGCAGCAAACAACCTTACCTTTCTTCATGCCGTATCGTGAAGCCCTCCGCCTCGCGCTGGCCACGATTCAGGGTGCCAAACTCCGTTCGTTCTTCACGCTCCTCGGGATCATCGTGTCGGTGGGCTTTCTCGTCACGGTCGTCGCGATCATCCAGGGGATGAACGGGTACGTCAAGAACAACCTGACCGATGCCGTCATCGGGACCAACGCGTTCCAGGTGCGACGCACGCCGATCCAGGTCGGGCTCGTTGACGACGACCAGATGCGCAAGCTCAGCCAGCGGCCGATCATCTCTCGCGAAGACGCGGCGGCGGTCGAGCGGGCACTCCCGGATGCCGAAGCGATTTCCATCCAGTCCGGCTGGCCCACGCCGATCGCCAACGTGGTCTATCGCAACAACACGCTCGGGAATGTCCTCGTGATCGGCGTGACACCACCGTACCAGCTGGTGCAGGACTACAAGTTCGCCGCCGGCGAACCGCTGACCGATCCCGACATCAATGAACGGCGCCGGGTGATCGTGGTGGGCTACGACATCGCCGACAAGCTCTTCGCGTCGCCGGAAACGGCCGTGGGCTCCAAGGTCCGTATCGTCGGCCAGGAGTTCACCATCAAGGGAGTGATCGCGCGGAAAGGCAAGACGCTGGGACAGTCGTTCGATGCGTTCGTGCTGATGCCGATCCCCACCTTCGAGGCGATCTGGGGAAGGCGTCAGACCACCGTCGTGTCAGTCAAGATGCCGGACGCGGCGGTGATTCCGGCCGCGATGGACCGCGCCGAGGAGGCGATGCGCGTGGCGCATCACCTGCGACCCGAGCAGGAAGACGACTTCACCGTCGACAAGGCCGACGCGCTGGTCGCATTCTGGAAGAATCTCACGGCGCTGCTCTTCGCCGTGATCCCGGCGGTGGTCGGCATCGGGGTGGTTGTGGGCGGCATCGTCATCATGAACATCATGCTGATGTCGGTCAGCGAACGGACGCGGGAGATCGGCGTGCGCAAGGCGATCGGAGCCAACCATCGCGACATCCTGCGCCAGTTTCTGGTGGAGACAGTGTTGCTGAGCACGCTCGGCGGGCTGCTCGGCGTGGGTGCCGGGTGGGGACTGGCTCTCCTGGTCGCGGCATATTCACCACTCCCGGCGACAGTCACGCTCTGGTCAGTCGGCGTGGCGCTGGCACTCGGCGCGGGCACCGGGATCATCTTTGGCGTGTACCCCGCCGCGCGCGCCGCACGACTCGACCCGATCACCGCGCTGCGACAGGAATAACGGTTGGCTTTCAGGGTCCGCAACCTCGGCGAAGGGGTCATGCTCGCGCTGGACGCGATGCGCAGCAGCAAGCTCCGCTCCGCCCTCACGGTGCTCGGCGTGGTCATCGGCGTCACCACGGTCATGGTGATGGCTTCACTGGTCGCAGGGATTCGCGGCCAGATCTTCGCATCGCTGGAGAACACCTCGCCGGAGACATTCTATGTCATCCGGTATTTCTCGTCCGTCCCGCTCAATCCCCAGAACCTTCCCGCCGAAGTCCGCGCTCGCCCGGTTGTCAGCGAACGGGACGCCGACGCATTGCGCCGGGTGCCCCTCATCCGCCACGCCGGACTCTGGGTCCAGCTGCAGCAACGGATGGACTATCAGGGAGAGCACACGCAAGGCCTCGCAATCTGGGGTGCGGACAACACCTACCTCGACGTACAGGGAGGGACGCTGCTCCGCGGACGGTGGTTTTCCACCGGAGAGATGTCCGGCGGCGAGGCGGTGCTGGTAATCGAGCAGGACGTCGCCACTCGGCTCTTCGGGCGGCTGGATCCACTGGGCCGCGTGGTGCGGATCGGCGGGAAGTCATTCACGATCATCGGAGTGTTCGCGCGGCCCGACAACATCTTCGAGCCGCCCGGCACGCAGGAGGGCGGCGTGATGCCGTTCCGTACGGCGCAGCAGAATTTTCACTACGACGAAACCAATTCGCTCCTGATCGTGGTGCTGGGACAGCGCGGTGCCAATCTCGACGAAGTGAAGGATGCGGCCGTCAGCGCGCTGCGACGCTCCCGCGGATTGCATCCCGAAGCCGCGAACAACTTCGACCTGCTCACGCAGGACCAGATTCTCGAGATCATCGACAAGCTGACGTCGGCTTTCTTCCTGGTGATGATGGCGCTCTCCAGCGTGGCGCTGCTGGTCGGAGGTATCGGTGTGATGGCGATCATGATGGTGTCGGTTACCGACAGGACCCGCGAGATCGGTATCCGGAAGGCGCTCGGTGCCACGCGCGGCGAGGTACTCTTCCAGTTCCTGGTCGAAGCGGCGACGCTGACCGCCGTGGGCGGACTCATCGGGATCGGCATCGGGATGCTTGGCGGCGAACTCCTCAAATCGGTCCTCGGGATCAAGAGCGGACCGCCGCTGTGGAGCGCGCTGGTCGCGACAGGAGCCAGCATTGCCATCGGACTAATCTTTGGAGTCGTTCCAGCCAACCGGGCGGCACGCATGGATCCGGTCGAGGCGCTCCGATACGAATAAGACGGGCAGAGAGAAGAGAGAATGGAAAAGAGAGAAGTGGGAGAGAAGATGTACGAGAGAAGTGGAACCGCCTGCTATCGTCTATCTTCTCTCC
>JBOHRY010000039.1:0-3473 GCA_050732955.1 Gemmatimonadales bacterium
GTGATGATCCGCACGGCGTCGCCGGGGCCGGAGAAACGCCGGGCGTAGGTCACCTTGCCGCGGAAGTAGAGCCCGCTGATGAAGGAAAAGACTTCCCCGAGCGGCACGCCGGCGGCGCGAATCCTGACCGCGAGATCGAAGCTCGCATCGGGATTGAAGAGCAGCGCGGCCCGGCGGCCACTCAACGACGCTGGTGAGAGCAGGAAGACGCGGGAAACGAACCGCTCCGGCATGATCGGCGTGACGACGCCGCCCACCCCCTCCACACAATCCCCCGCCCTTGACACCGACGTCATGCGTAGACAATCTACCTACTGTAGGTAGACGCTCTACGTAACGAGGTGCGAGATGCCGAAAGACGATCCGATCCTCTCCCGGCTCGAACTGCTCCAGGGCACGCTGGACATGCTGATTCTGCAAACGCTGCGCTGGGGGCCGGCTCACGGTTACGGCATCGCCCAGATGATCCGCGCCAATTCGCACGAATCGCTCCAGCTCGCCACCGGATCGCTCTACCCCGCGCTGCGCCGGCTGACCAAGAGCCGCTGGATTGCCGCGGAGTGGCGCACGTCGGAACGGGGCCAGCGGATCCGGGTCTATTCACTAACCGCCGCCGGACGAAAACAACTCGCGGCGGAACGCTCCCGGTGGGAACAGCTGAAGCGGGCGATCGCCGGCGTCATGCAACGGCCGGCCGCCGAGGCCGAGCCATGATGATTCCCTTCGGCCATCGCGATGACGACGAGCTCGATGAGGAGATCCAGTCCCATCTCGATCTCGACACCGCCGAGCGGATCCGGCGTGGGGCGGCATCGGCCGAAGCCAGTGCCGCCGCCCGCCGTGATTTCGGAAATGTCGGGTACTTCAAGGAAACGGCCCGGGAGGTGCGAGGCGGCGTCTGGATCGAGCGCCTCTGGCAGGATCTCCGCTATGCGGGTCGCTCGCTGTCACGGTCCCCATCGTTCACCATCGTCGCCATCCTGACACTGGCACTCGGCATCGGTGCGACGACTGCCATATTCACCGTGGTGAGGAGTGTGTTGCTCCGGCCGCTCCCGTTCCGGGATTCCGAACGGCTGGTCGCGCTCGAGCATATGCCCGAAGGAATCTTTCATGCCGGTCCCTCGATGGTCGAGAGCGAATACGCCGCGTATCGCCACGACACCCGGACCCTTCGGAACACCACGATGTACAACGTCTACCCGATGTCCTTCGTGGGTGCCGGCGAACCGGTCCGGTTGGCGGGGGCGCGCGTTACGCCGAGCTTTCTCGGCGTTCTTGGCGTGCGCCCGATCCTCGGCCGCGACTTTCGCGACGACGACGCGATGGCACCCGTGCTGCTGGTCAGCAACGCGCTCTGGCGCGAACGATTTGGTGGTGACACCGCAGCGATCGGCCGCTCAGTCGAAGTTGACGGCGAGCGGCGCACGATCATCGGCGTACTACCGTCGACATTCGACTTTCCGTCGCAGACGCAGGTGTGGCTGCCGACAACCGTGAATGTCGGCGGCACGAACATGGTGATCAGGCCGGTCATCGGCCGTCTGGCGCCCGGTGTCACGCGGGAACAGGCGCGGGCGGAACTGATCAACTGGACAACGCACAACGTGCCGACCGTCCGGGTTCCGGAGCGCGTGATGACCGATGTGGTGTCGCTGCGCGACGCGGTGATCGGCGACGTCCGCCGCCCGCTCCTGATTTTCATGGCAGCCGTGACGTTCGTCCTCCTCATCGCGTGCGCGAACGTCACCAGCCTTTTCATCATGCGCGGCGCATCGCGAGCCCACGAGCTGGGCATCCGCGCTGTGCTGGGCGCATCGCGACGCCGGATCATGCGGCAACTCCTCACCGAGAGCCTGGTCCTGGCCATCGCGGGTGGCCTCGCGGGATTGGCGGTGGCGTCGGTCGCAGTCCGTGCCCTCATGGCGATGATGCCGGAAGGCCTCCTGCCACGCGCGCGGGAGGTAGGCATCGACGGTACGGTGCTCGGTGCGATCGCGCTGATCTGTGTGGCCACCGGCTGCATCTTCGGCGTGGCGCCGGCCCTCGCCGAAACGCGTCGGACCCTGCACCTCTCCGCCACGCGAGTCACTCGCCGACTTCGCACCGTGAGCGCTCTGGTCGCGCTCGAGACCGCACTCTCGTTGACGCTGCTCGTCGGCGCCGGTCTCATGATCCAGAGCTTCGTGCGGCTGCGCGCTGTGAATCCCGGATTCCAGCCCGACAATCTGGTGATGGCAACTGTCGACCTGCCCGACGCGCGATATCAGTCCATCGCTCAGCTGCATGAATTCGTCGGCAACCTCACCGGTCAACTGGCCGGAATCCCGGGCGTCACCGGCACCGCCGCGGTCGATTGGCGCCCGCTCGACCCGACCTACATCACCGGTTATTTCGCACTCGCCGATGGACTGGCGCTGCCGCCCGACTACGTCGTGCTCAAACCATGCGTCACGCCGAACTACTTCGGGGTCATGGGGATCCCGCTGCGCGAGGGACGGGCGTTCACCTCCGGCGACGACGCGCACGCACCCCGCGTCGTCGTGGTGAGCCGCTCGATGGCCAATCGGTTCTGGCCGGCAGGTGGTGCGGTGGGACAACGCATCACGATGGTGGACAAGCCGCGCGCCGAGGACTGGATGACGATCGTCGGCGTGGTCGATGACGTCGTGCACGAGGGTCTTGCGCGGCGGCCCACGCCTGCGATCTATCAGGCCATTGCCCAGGTCGAGAATCGCTACTTCATCAACCACCTCACCTTTGTCGCCAAGGCGAAGGTCAGCGTCGCGAGCGTCAGCGGGGCGATGCGCCGCGCCGTCAACGCCCTCGACCCGGAGCTTCCGGTCGGTGCCGTGATGTCGATGCAGGGCATCGTCGCGTCGTCGATCGCCGAACCGCGATTCCAGATGCGGATGCTCACCTTTTTCTCGGCGATGGCGCTCGCCCTCGCGATCGTCGGGATCTACGGCGTCCTGGCGTATTTCGTGGTCGAGCGGAAGCACGAGATCGGGATTCGCATGGCGCTCGGTGCATCCCCGGGGGCGGTGCGACGCATGGTCGTGGCTCGATCGCTGACCATGACCGGCATCGGACTCGGAATCGGTATTGCCGCATCCATCGCACTTGCGCGGGTGCTCGGCAGATTCCTCTTCGAGATCACACCTGGCGACCCGGTCACCTTTGCCGGCGTTGCGCTGCTGCTCATCGTTGTCGCAGTGATCACAAGCTGGGTGCCGGCCGTGCGGGCTTCGAGAACTGACCCGTTGATAGTGATCCGACGCGCGTAACTTGGCGTGCAGGCGATGAAAATCGTACATCATCCTCATTGCTAGACGCCGCTGGAGGCGTTGTGCAGGCCTGTTGCGCCGTCGCGTCACAAGGTCGCTGCAACACACTTCCAAGGAGGACAACAATGATCGGACCACTGCACGAGATGTTTCTCGACGAACTCCATGACATGTACAACGCCGAGA
>JBOHRY010000040.1:0-15543 GCA_050732955.1 Gemmatimonadales bacterium
GCGTCGGCCTGATCGATATCCCGGCGCTCTTCGGCGTGCGGTCGGTGCGGCAGCAGAAACGGATCGAGGTCGTGGTGCAACTCGAGGACTGGGAAACCACCAAGGAGGCCGACCGAACCGGCCTGCAGCGCGAGACGTTCACGGTGCTGGATGTGGCCATTCCCAAGGTGATTGTCCCGCTCAATCCGGGAAAGAACATCACCGTCATCTCCGAGGTCGTGGCGATGATGCACCTGTTGCGATACAGCGGAGTGGATGTCGCGGCCGCGTTCAACGAACGGTTGATCAAGAAGATGCGCGAGAAGCGCGGACTGCGGGAATACCTCCGCGGCGACACCGAATGACCGCGATCAAGGGCGTCGTCGTCGGGCACGGCACGCTGGCGGCCGCACTGATCGGCGCCGTGGAGCAGATCAGCGGCGCGAGCAGTGGCCTGGTGCCGATCTCGAACACCAACTGTGACCGCGGCGCCCTGGAAGAGCGGATTCTCGCCGCCGCAACGCCGGGTCCCGCGATCGTGTTCATCGACATGCCCAGCGGGTCGTGCCACTTCGCGGCGATGCACCGGATCCAGTCGATGCCGGCGATGCGCATCGTCACGGGCGTCAACCTCGCGATGCTGCTCGAATTCGTCTTCCATCACGAAGGTGACATCGACACGGTCGCTGCGCACGTCGCGGAGACGGGCGCGCGCGCCGTCGTCACCCGCCCATGACGGTGCAGCTCTTCCGGGTGGATGACCGCCTGGTGCACGGACAGGTCGTGCTGGGCTGGGGACGCCCGCTCGCCACCGCCTTCATCGTGCTGGTCGATGATGGCGTGTTCGCGAGCGAGTGGGAGCAGGAGCTGTACCGGATGGCGGTCCCCGATGGCGTAGAGGTGATCTTCTCCGATGTGGCTGGTGCCCGGCGCCAACTTCCGGCATGGATGGCCGATCCGCGGCCGGGGATCGTGCTGACTGCGGGCGTAGCCACCATGGCAGCGCTGCACGACGCCGTCCCCACCATCGTTCACCGGATCAATCTGGGCGGACTGCATCATCGGCCGGGCCGTGTCGAGCGCCTTCCCTACATCTATCTGGGCGAGGCTGACGAAGCGCTGCTGCGCCGGCTGGTCCACGACGGCGCCGAGATCACTGCGCAGGATTTGCCGACGACACCAGCGGTGACGCTGGAAGCACTCTTGCGATGATCATTCCGCCTGCGGCGGTCGCGCTCACGCTGCTATGGGGGACCGTGGTCGGCCTCGACCTGGTGAGCGTCCCGCAGGGTCTGCTCTCGCGCCCGTTGATTGCCGCGGGGATCGCAGGGCTCGCCGTCGGTGACCTGTCGAGCGGCCTCCTCGCCGGTATGGTGCTCGAATTGTACGCGCTCGATGTTCTGCCCATCGGTGCGTCGCGGTATCCCGATTTCAGCGTGGCGGCTGTGGCGGGCGGGGTCGCGGCGGCACTGGTTCCTGCCTCGGTGGCCGTGGGAGTCGCGGGGCTGGTGGCGCTACCCCTCGCGGCACTCGGCGGATGGACGCTCCAGAAACTCCGCCGCCGGAACGCTTTGTCGGTGCAACGGCGACTGGAACGCGTCGCGCGTGGCGACGGCAAGGCGATCTGGGAGTTGCAGCGCAACGGATTCCTGCGGGACGCGGTGCGCTCGTTCGCGCTCGCGACGCTCGGTCTGGCCGTGGCGATTCTCGCGGCCGCGTTTCCGTGGGAAGGGGTGGATCACGGCCAGGTGCTATCCTGGGCGGTGCTGGCCGGCGGCATTGCGGCCGCACTTGGCGGCGCGATCCGCAGCGCCGGTCACGGCGGGCGACGGCATTGGCTGGCGCTCGGTGTCGCCGCCGGACTCCTCGTGGTGCTCTGGCGATGAAGCCCCGGACCGAAGCGTTGCTCCGCCTCTTTGCTGTGCAAGCGTCGTATACCTACGAGCGCATGGCCGGAATCGGCGTCGGGCACGCGTCGGCCCCATTGCTGCGCGACGTATTTGCGCGGCGATCAGTCCGTGAGCGGCGCGAAGCGGTGGCGCGATCAGCTGACTTCTTCAATTCGCATCCGTACCTCGCCGGCGTGGCCGTGGGCGCCGAGGTGCGGGCCGAGCAGGACAATGTCCCCGGGGCCGTGATCTCGAGGCTGCGCACCGCGCTCTCCGGTCCGCTTGGTTCGCTCGGCGACCAGTTGATCTGGGCTGGCTGGGTTCCGACCCTGGTGGCGATCGGGTTGATCGCTGCACCCTGGTTCGGCATCTGGGCCATTGTCGGCGTGGTGCTGGTGCACAACGCCCTGCGATTCTGGATCACGGCGTGGGGGCTGGATCTTGGCCTCCGGGAAGGTCTGCACGTCGGCGCTGCGCTGCGGCGCTCCTGGCTTCCCCGGATCGCCGATCAGGCGCAGCGCATCGCGGCCTTCGCCGTGGGCGCGGCGGTGCCGATCGTGGCCACTCGTGTGCTCGGACCGGCACGACTCGCGGAAGTGGCCGCGACGCTTGCGGCTGCCGTGCTCGGCATGGTGGTGTCGCTTCGCTGGCAGACCCGTCTCCACATCAACGGCCTCCGGTACGGGTTGCTGCTCGTCGGCGTCGCGGCGGTCGCGGTCGAGGTGCTGGGATGATCGAGCGCGATTGCACCATCGTGAATTCGCTGGGCATGCATGCGCGCCCGGCGGCACAGGTCGTCCGGCTGGCGTCGACCTTTCGCTCGACCATCGAACTCGACCACGATGGCCAGACGGTCAATGGCAAGAGCATCATGGGCGTGATGACGCTGGCGGCCGAGTGCGGTGCCGTGGTGCGTGTCCGGGCGGATGGCGAAGACGCTGACGCGGCGGTGACCGCGCTGCTCGAACTGATCGCGAAAGGCTTTGGCGAGACGTGACCGACCGCGAATTGAACGGTGTCGGCGTGTCCCCCGGCGTCGCCTGTGCGCCGGCTCTTGGCGTTCGCTGGGCGTTTCCGGATATCCCGCAACGCACCGTGACCGCGAACGCACTGCACGACGAGGTGGCCCGCCTGCACGATGCCGTCCGCGCAGTCAGCGAGCAGCTCGGCGTGCTGCGCCAGCGCACCCTGCAGCGTGCCGGTCCCGAGGCCGCCGGGATCTTCGACGCGCAGATCATGCTGGCGCAGGACCCGGACTTTCTGTCGAGCGTCGAATCGCTGATCCGGAAGAACCTGCTGTCTGCCGAGAGTGCCTACGAGTTCCGGGCCCTCGAGCTGCGCAACGCATGGCAGGGAGCGCGGCAGGCGATGCTGCGCGATCGCCTGGCCGACCTGCAGGCCATCCAGCTCCGCATGCTGCTCCATCTGCTCGGACGCAACGACGACGACGCGTGGGTCGGCGAGATCCGGGAACCGGTGGTCCTGGTGGCGCACGAAATATCCCCGGGGCTGACCGTTCAGCTCGATCGTGATCACGTGGCCGGATTGATCAGCGAGGAAGGCACCCGCACGTCGCACGCGGCGATCCTGGCGCATTCTCTTGGCATTCCCGCCGTGATGGGAGTTGCCGGCGCGCTGGAGCGGATCGGCGAAGGCACGATCGTCCTGCTCGACGGGCAGACCGGGCAGGTTCTTCTCGATCCCACGCCGGATGAACTCGAAGCCGCACGGCTGCAGGCGGTTCGCCGCCACCGGCTGGAGCTCCAACTCGAAAGCATCGCTGCCGAACCGGCGGTTACGCCCGACGGCACGGCGATCACCTTGCAGGGCAACGTCGATCTTCCGGAAGAGATCGAGGTGGCCGTGCGCCACGGCGCCGAGGGCGTCGGATTGCTGCGCACCGAATTCATGATCACCGGCCGCACCAGCATGCCGGGCGAGGACGAGCAGGCGGAGTACTATCGCCGGGTGGCGGCCGCATTTTCCGGCCAGCCGGTCGTGGTGCGCACGTACGACCTCGGCGGCGACAAGTTCCCATCGGCGTTCGTGGCGCCGCACGAGCCGAATCCATTTCTCGGCTGGCGGTCGATCCGGGTGTGTCTCGATCGTCCGGAAATCTTTCGACCGCAGTTGCGTGCCGTCCTGCGTGCCGCAGCCGATCGGGAGATCTGGATGATGTTGCCGATGATCGTCTCGCTCGATGAGCTCACCGCGGCGAGAGCGATGCTCGCGGAGGAAGCGGCGGCGTTGCAGGCCAGCGGCATCCGTGCCGCGCATGACGTGCCCGTCGGTGTGATGATCGAAACGCCGGCCGCCGTGATGCTCGCGGACGATCTGGCTCAGGTGGCGGCGTTCGTGAGTGTCGGCAGCAACGACTTGACGCAGTACACGCTCGCGGTCGACCGGAGCAACGCGCGGCTGGCGTCACGCTTCGTTCCGCTGCATCCCGCGGTGGTCCGCCAGCTGCATCATGTTCGAGCCGCGGCCGCGCGCGCCGGTATTCCGGCGTCGGTATGCGGCGAGATGGCGTCCGATCCGGTGGCGATCGTACTGCTGATCGGCCTGGGATACGAACGGTTGAGCACGGCACCGCCGGCCATCCCGCTGGTGAAGTGGGTCGTTCGCAATCTGCCGCTGGCTGCCGCCCGCGACGCGGCCGCGCGCGCGGTCGAGGCGACCACAGCGGCCGACGTCCGGGCAATATTGCGCGACACGCTGGGTCGCTATGTCGACCTTCGACTGGTGGATCCGTCGAGTGCGTTGCCGCGACCTGCGGTGGGCGCTAGCTTGCCCCGCGAACTCTAGACACTTGATGACGGCGGGGTGATGAAACACGTGTTCACGTCGGAATCGGTCACGGAAGGCCACCCCGACAAGGTCGCCGACCAGATTTCCGACGCGATCCTCGATGCGATTCTGGCGCGCGACGAATCGGCCCGCGTGGCGTGTGAAACGCTGGTGACAACCGGGATGGCCGTCGTCGCCGGCGAGATCACGACGTCCGCGTACGTCAACATCCCCGACATCGTCCGCAATACGATCGAACGTATCGGCTACACCAACGCGCACTACGGGTTCGACTACCGGACCTGTGCCGTGATCTCTTCCATCGACCGGCAGTCGCCGGATATCGAGCGCGGTGTCCGCGGCAACGCGGACGAGCAGGGCGCCGGTGACCAGGGCATGATGTTCGGCTATGCCACCGACGAGACGCCGGACCTCATGCCGCTGCCGATCGTCCTGTCGCACCGGCTGGCGGAGCGTCTTGCGGCCACGCGCCGCGGCGACCAGGGCGCGCCGCACCATCCGTGGCTGCGTCCCGATGGCAAGACCCAGGTGTCGGTGGAGTACCAAGACGACCGACCCATCGGTGTGCGCGCGGTGGTCGTCTCGACGCAGCATGATGAGACGATCGGCAAGCGGACTCTCAAGCACGCCATGATCAAGAAGACCATCGTCCGGGACGTGATCCGTCCGGTGCTCGAGGAATTCGGCTTCGATCATTCGCGAACGAAATTCCATGTGAACCCCACCGGACGGTTCGTCATCGGCGGTCCGCACGGCGATGCCGGCCTCACCGGTCGCAAGATCATCGTCGACACGTATGGCGGGATGGCGCGGCACGGCGGAGGGGCTTTCAGTGGCAAAGATCCCAGCAAGGTTGATCGATCCGCGGCCTATGCACTACGCCACGTGGCGAAGAACATCGTGGCGGCGAAACTGGCTCGGCGGTGCGAAGTGCAGGCGGCGTATGCGATCGGCGTGGCGCGGCCGGTGTCGGTGTATGTCAACACGTTCGGCACGGGTAAAGTGCCGGATGCGCGGCTCGAGCGCGCCGTGAAGGACGTCTTCGACTTGCGGCCGGGCCGCCTGATCGCCGACCTCAAGTTGCGCCGACCCATCTACTCGGCCACTGCGGCCTACGGACACTTCGGGCGCGATCCCGTGAAGTCGCTGTATCAGGAGCCGGGTTTTCGCGATCAGCGCGTCGAGCTGTTCACCTGGGAGAAGACCGACCGGGTGGGCGAACTCAAGAGCGCCATCAAGGCGTGAGGACCTGATGACCAGTATCTCCGTGGACGCTCCGCACGATATTCGCGACCTCGCCCTGGCGGACGACGGACGGCGCCGGACGGAATGGGCCGAGCACTCGATGCCGGTGCTGCGCCAGATTCGCGATCGATTCCGGCGGGAACGGCCGCTCGCGGGCCGGCGGATCTCATGCTGCCTGCACGTCACGACGGAAACGGCAAACCTCATGAGCACCATGCGCGCAGGCGGTGCCGAAATCGCCCTGTGTGCATCCAATCCTCTTTCCACGCAGGACGACGTCGCGGCGCACCTGGTGCGCGACCACGGCGTGCACGTGTATGCCATCAAGGGCGAAGATCACGAGACCTATTACACGCACATCGCCCAGGCGCTCGCGTTCGGTCCGGATCTGACGCAGGACGACGGTGCCGACCTGGTCGGATCGCTCCACATGATCAAGCTCGGACGCCTCGACGACCTGGCCGCGCCAATCCGCCGTATGGTTGACGGGCTCTCGGCCGATGAACGCCGGGCGCTGGTTGGCCGAGTGAAAGGATCGACCGAGGAAACGACGACCGGGGTCCTTCGCCTCAAGGCGATGGCCAAGGAGGGGATTCTCGCCTTTCCGGTCGTGGCGGTCAACGATTCCCGTACCAAGCACATGTTCGACAACCGCTACGGCACCGGCCAGTCCACGCTTGACGGAATCATTCGCGCGACGAACCTGCTGGTGGCGGGCAGCAATTTTGTCGTCGCCGGCTACGGCTGGTGTGGCCGCGGGCTGGCGATGCGGGCTCGCGGCGCGGGTGCGCAGGTGATTGTCACCGAGATCGATCCGGTCGCCGCGCTCGAAGCTCGCATGGACGGTTTCGAGGTTACCACGATGGAACTCGCCGCGCCGCGCGGCGATGTGTTCTGTACCCTGACCGGCAACCTGCACGTCATCCGTGCCGAGCACTTCGCCCGGATGAAGGACGGCGCCGTCGTCTGCAATTCGGGGCACTTCAATGTCGAACTCGATCTCGACGCGCTGGCGAACCTCTCATCCAGCCGGCGGCCGGTGCGAGAGTTCGTCGAGGAATTTCTGGTCGATGGCAAACGCATCCTGGTGCTGGGCGAGGGGCGGCTCATCAATCTGGCGGCCGCCGAGGGGCACCCCGCATCGGTCATGGACATGTCGTTCGCCAATCAGGCGCTCGCGGCAGAGCACCTTGTCAAGCACGAAGGACGCCTGGAGCGGCAGGTGCACCGCCTTCCCGCGCCGGTCGACGCCGAGATTGCCACGCTCAAGCTCGCCGCGATGGGGACCGCGATCGATGTGCTGACCGCCGAACAAACCCGTTACCTCGCGAGCTGGGACGCTGGTACATGACCGGATTGTCGCGCTAGCACTTGCCGCACTGGGGTGGCTGCCCGGCGGCGCGGTCAACGTGTCGGGGCGGGTGGTTCGCGTCGTCGGTCGCGACACCGTGGCGGTTGTCGGCGCCCAGGTGGTGCTGCACCGCGTCACCGTTCGTTCTCCCGGACCAATCGACTCGACCACCAGCGGCGCACGTGGCGCCTTCCACTTCAGCGTCACGCCCGACACCGGCGCGGTGTATCTGGTCAGTGCGCGATGGTCGGGCATCCAGTATTTCGGCGCCCCGCTGGCGCTGACTCCCGGCGGTTCCGATGCCCAGCTCACCGTCGTCGTCGCCGACACTTCGACGCTCGCGCCGGTGCGACTCGCTGCGCGTCACCTGATCGTCTCGCCGGTAGACGACGACGGTGTCCGCAACGTCGTGGACCTGATGGTGCTCGAGAACCCCGGTCCATTGACCCGCGTCGGCCGCGACTCGCTCCACGCCACCTGGCGGATCCTCCTGCCGCACTTTGCCGTGAACGTCCATGGCGGCAATTCGAGCTTTTCACTGGAATCACTCGTCCTCGCCGGCGACGCGATCGCGCTCTTCGCCGCCATTCCGCCCGGATCGCACGACATCGAAATCGACTACCAGATCCCGCCACATTCGCAACGCTTCGAAATACCAGTCGATGAGAACGTTCCGGTCTCCAATGTCATCAGCGAGGATCGCCGGATGGTGGTACGCGGGTCGTTTACACGTTCCGATACCACCATCGAGCAACGGCCGTATGCCCGCTGGCAGGGGAGTCTCGCCGCCGGTCACCCGCTGGTGCTGGAATTCGGGTCGAGCGGAACGCCATCGTGGCTCCTGCCGGCGATGGTTGCCGTGATGGCGCTCGTCCTGATGGGTGTCACACTGCACGCGGTGCGCCGTTAGCGCGCGTCCTGCAGACCTTGCCAGTGATTGATCGCGGCGATAGGTTCGCGAGACAATTGTTGTGCACCAGCGAATGGGGACGCTCGGAAGTCCGGTGCAAGACCGGCGCGGCCCCGCCACTGTAACGGGCAGTTGTTTCATCACCGCTCACCATGCCACTGGGTCAAGCCCGGGAAGGCGAGCGGCGAGAGCCCGAAGCCAGGAGACCTCTCCGTTCGCGCCACCTGCAATCCCTCGGGGGAGGGAACGGTGGCGTGGCCGGTCGGAGTTGCCCGTATTCCGGGCAGGTTCCACCTACCTCGCCCGTCTCGCCTCCAGGAGACGGGCGTTTTTCGTGAACGCAACGCGCGCCATCCGGATTCGAGCCGCGACGCCCATCCTCGCGCTGGTCGCCCTGGGCGCGTGCCTCGTCGGTGCGTTCCTCGGAGCCGTGCCGTTTTCGCCCGCGACCATTCTGTCGGCGCTGCTTCACCGGTCTGCCCCGGACGCCGCGATCATACGCCAACTCAGGTTGCCGCGCGTCGTCGTGGCCTTCGGCGTCGGCGGGTCACTGGCTGTGGCCGGCGCGGCGCTGCAGGCGATGCTCCGCAACCCGCTGGCCGAACCCTGGCTGCTCGGACTCTCCGGTGGTGCGGCGCTTGGAGCGGTGCTGGCCGTGGTGATCGGCCTGCCGGCAGGATGGAGCGTCGCAGCCTGCGCGACCGTTGGTGCGCTCGCGGCGATGGGCCTGGTGTACCGCATCAGTTCGGTTGCCGGACGCCGGCTCGATCCGCGCGTGCTGCTTCTGGCCGGCGTGGTCGTCGGTGCGTTCACCGCCGCGGTGACTTCGGCGATTCTTGTCGTCACGGATCCGTTCACCTTCCACTCCGCCACCATCTGGCTGTTCGGTGGCTTCGGCCGCTCGACCTGGACGCTGGCATGGCATTTCGCGGCCGTGGCGGTGTTGCCGCTGGCGCTGATCTGGTGGCTCGCGCGAGCGCTCGACCTCCTCGCCCTGGGCGACGAGAGTGCCGCGACGCTGGGACTGGACGTTGAGCGCACCCGCCGCCTGGTAATCGTCGCGACATCGATTCTCACCGCAGCGAGTGTCGCGGCAGCCGGCGTGATCGGATTTGTCGGCTTGGTGGTTCCACACGCACTGCGTGGCATCGTGGGCCCGCTGCATCGCTCACTGCTGCCGGCGGTATTTCTCGCGGGCGGCGCGTTCACGGTGCTGGCCGATACCGCCGCCCGCACCGTGCTGCGTCCCGCCGAGGTACCGGTTGGTGTCGTCACGGCGCTGGTGGGCGTGCCGATCTTCGCGTTGCTGCTGCGGAGAACGTTGCGATGAAGCTCGAGGCACGTGAGGCCCGGGTTGTCTACGGCGCGGCGACCGCGTTGGACGGCGTCTCGTTCTCGCTGTCGAGTGGCGAACTCGTGGCCGTGGTCGGCCCGAACGGTAGCGGCAAGACCACGCTGCTTCGTGCGCTGCTCGGGCTGACTCCACTCGCCGGCGGAACGGCCGAGCTCGAGGGCCAACCGGTGGCGGCGTGGAGTCGGCGCGCGCTGGCGGAGCAAATCGCGGCGCTGCCGCAACGCGAGGAGCCGGCGTTTCCGCTCACCGTGCGCGAGGCGGTGATGATGGGACGCTGGGCCCGCCTCGGTCCGATCGCCTCGATCAGCTCAGCCGACGAAGCGGCAATGCGCGACGCGCTCGCCCGATGCGACGTCACCGGTTTCGAGCATCGTGGCATCGAGACGCTTTCCGGCGGCGAATGGCAGCGCGTGCGACTCGCCAGGGCGCTTGCCTCGCTGCCGCGACTCTTGCTGCTCGACGAACCGACCGCGTCGCTCGACATCGGACACGAAATGGAGCTGTTCGAACTGCTGCGCCGCCTCGTGTCCGATGGCCTGGGTGTGCTGGTCATCACCCATCAGTTGAACCTCGCAGCCCGTTACGCCGACCGGATGATGCTGCTGGATGCCGGACACCTGGTGGCCCAGGGCTCCCCCGCCGACGTGCTCCGCCCTGAAATCGTCTCGGCCGTCTTTTCGTGGCCCATTGCCGTCACCAGGTGGCAGGACGGCTCACCGCAGGTCGTACCCCTCCGGAGAAACGAAGCATGACACGGATCGCAATGCTGGCGCTGGCCACGTTCATTGCCGTACCACTCGCCGGCCAGGTCCCGAGCGACACCGGACGGCTCAGGGACCTAATCGTCACGGCGACGCGCATTCCCACATCGCAGGTTGCAGTGCCGGCAGCGACGACCATCATCCGCGGCGAGGATCTGCGCGAGCGTGGCGTGCACTACGTGCTCGACGCGCTACGCGATGTGCCGGGGATGGCCGTGGTACAGACCGGCTCGTTCGGGGCGGTCGCTTCGGTGTTCCTGCGCGGCGGCGAGAGCGACGACGTCAAGGTGTTGCTGGACGGCGTGCCGCTCAACCTGCCGGGCGGCGGGATCAACTTCGCCAATCTCACCACGGACGATCTCGATCGGATCGAGATCGTGCGCGGGCCGGCGAGCGTGCTGTACGGTGCGGACGCGATGTCGGGCGTGGTGCAGCTTTTCACGCGCCGTGCGGATCCGGGAACCCGCGCAGAGCTGGCGGGTTCGGACGGCGGATTTGGCACCAGCGACGTGAGCGGGCATGTGAACTGGCTGAGCGGCGGCTGGTCGGTCGGTGCGACAGGCGCCCGGCTGGGAAGCAACGGGACGTACGGGTTCAACGACGGGTATCGCAACGGCGTCGGGTCACTGGCGATCGGTTTTGCGTCGCCGCAAGCATTGCAGGCTGCGTTGACGCTTCGCTATGGTGACGCGAAGGCCAACTTCCCGACCGATGGATCAGGGAATCCGGTGGACCACAACCAATTCACCACCGAAAAGAGCCTTGCCGCGGGCCTGATGCTCTCTCGGCCGCTCGGTGAGCGCGTGTCGCTTCATCTGCAGGGCGTCGCGTCTCGGCTGCTGCAGGGCTATACCAATCGTTCTGACTCGCCGGCCGATACGGTGGGATTCGATTTTGTCGACGATCGCACGGGCGTGACGTGGCGTCGCGGGGCGGACGCGCGCATGGACTGGGATATCGCATCGGCGACGCTGGTCTCAATTGGCGCGGGGATGGAACACGAAACCGACGACGAGCATGAAGTCGGTGTCTCGAATTTCGGGTTCGGGGCATCGCACGATACGGCCGCGTTCGCGGGCGAGCGCACCACGCGCGATGCTTACCTGCAGGCGCTCGCGAGCCCGGTGGCTGCGCTCTCGTTTCAGCTGGGTGCTCGCGTGGACGACAACTCGGCGTTCGGAACATTCGGCACCTGGCGCGTGGGAACCTCGTGGCGTCTGTCCGCAGCCGCGAGACTCTGGGCGTCGGCCGGCACCGCCTTCAAGGCTCCGACATTCTCGCAGCTCTTCGCTGCGACCGCGTTCGAAGTCGGTAATCCCGACCTCGCGCCGGAGCGGAGCCGGAATGCGGAGATCGGCGCGGACGCCGAAGCGCTGCAGCACCGTGTCCGGCTGAGTGCCACGATCTTCTGGCAGCAATTTCGCGATCTGATCCAGTATGTCGCAGCCGCTCCTGGCGAACCAACGTACGTCAACCTGGGCGGCGCCAGCAGTCGCGGAGTGGAGGCGTCAGTCAACGTCCAGGCGACACACCGGCTGACCGTCAATGCGAACTGGACCTGGCTCCATACCGAGGTCACCGACACCGGCGTGGCGTCGTCCCCGACTTTCCAGCAGGGGGCGTCGCTGATCCGGCGTCCGGGACAGAGTGGCGGAGTGATGCTGACCTATCGGTTTTCCGGGCCGGTGCTGGTACTCGACGTGCGGCGAACCGGTGCGCGTGACGATGTGGATTTCTCCGGCGTCGTCGCCAGCCGGGTTACTTTGAGTGGGTACACGACGGCGGACCTGTCGGTGGATGCGCCGCTTCGGCGGGCGTCGCGACGGTCTCCCGGCATCGACCTTACCTTGCGCGGCGAAAATCTCTTCAACGCCGCGTATCAGCAGGCAGTCGGCTTCCCGGGCCGCGGTCGCACGCTCCTGGTCGGCGGCCGGCTCTGGCTCTGAGGCCAGTGGAGGTAGCAGGCCATGCACGTTCGACGGGATTGGTTGCTGGGATTGGCGCTGGGCGTGGCGGCGTGCGCCCCGACGCTGGGACCGTCCACGCCCCCGGTCGAGGTGTTGGTCGTCATGGACAGCGTCGACGAAACGCTGCGCATCATTCCAGTTGACAGTCCCAGCGTCGTGCATCACCTCGCCATCAATACCGGATCGGTGGCCGCCAGCGCCTTCGCGCTGCACGACCGCGTGGCGGCGATCGGCTATGGCGACAGCGTGGTCGCGATCGACCTCGGCCTGCACCAGGTGGTGTGCAAGCAGCAACTCAACGGGAGGGGCCCCGTCGGCGCGCTCACCTTCGACGACGGCGGCCGGATTTATGCGGCCACGCCGACGACCGACAGCGTCGCCTTCATCAATGTTCCGATCGGCTGCGGTGTCTCGCAAGGTTCGGTTCGCGGGCACCCGCGCGGTTTCGGCGTCGACGCGCGCGGAGCCGTCTTCACTCTGGTCAGCAATGGAACACTCGGCTGGTTGATCTCCCAGGAACAACCGCACGACTCGATCCCGCTGGGACCGCCGGGCAACACGACCGCCGCAGTGTCGGCTTCCGACGGATCGCTGTACGTCGTCAGCGCCGGTGACGGGACGTCGAGCGGCGTGCTGACGCGGGTCGATCCGGTGCAACGTACGGTGCTGGCGGCGTTCTCCGGATTCGGGCGATTACCCACCTCGCTCGCCACCGATGGCGCGGACCGCGTCTATGTCGTGAGCCCCATCGAGGGGCTGATGGTCTTCAACGTGCGGACGCACCAGGTCGAGCGCGGAGCGGGTGCCGCGGCGGTGGCGCTGCCTGGCGGAGCGCGCGGCCTGGCGACTGACGACTTCGGCCGCGTGTACACATTGATCACCGGATCGTGCGGCGCACTCGATCACGGCTTCGTGCAGCCGCTCGACGTCAACCTCGTGGCGCAGCATCCGATCGAGGTCGGCCGCTGCCCGGTCGCGCTAGGCGTGACGGAGATTCCTGCCGCGCTGTACCACTTCGACAACTGAACTCGTGGCGGGCCCGCCGATGCTCACGCCGGCGCTGGTGCTCGGAGCGCTGCGATACGGAGAGACGTCCCGCATCGTGCGACTCGCCACCCGCGACTACGGCGTCGTCAGCGCGATTGCCAAAGGTGCATTGCGCCCCCGTAGCCGGTTCGGTGCGGCACTGCAGTTGCTGAGCGAGGGTCAGGCACATCTGCTCGCATCGCGATCGAGTGACCTGCACACGCTCGCGGCCTTCGACCTGACGGCGACCCACGGCGGCCTGGCGCTACACCTGGATCGTTTCGGCGCTGCATCTGCTTTGGCCGAGGTTGCCACGCGATTTGTGCCGCCGGTAGCCAACCCCGAGTTGTACCAGCACCTCCGGGACCAGGTCGAGATGCTCGAGCTCGCGCCGCCCGAGGCGGTGGTCGTCCTGGCGCTGCGGGCAATGTGGCAGCTCGTCTCGGACCTGGGGCTGGGACCCACCGTTGACCGCTGCGCGCGCGACGCCGCGCCGCTGCCCGCCGGTCAGGTTGCGCTGTCGCTTTCCGATGGAGGATTCCTCTGCGCCGAGTGCGCGCGGCGCGGTGCTTCGACCCGGCTGGTGGCCCAGGACCGCGCCGACCTGGAGCAGCTGCTTGCTGAGGACGCTGGCGTACCCTGGATCGACGGCCGCCAGGCCGCCGCGCATCGCCGGCTGTTGCTGCGCTGGATCCGGCAGCATCTCAGCGGCGATGACGCGATGCCGGCGCTCACGGCGTGGACCGCTGCTTGACACAAGCTGCTGCCGCCCGGCAACTTGCCCGTAGTCGTTTCCGTTGCACCCGGAGGTTCGTCCGATCCACGACTCGTTAGCAGCCTGAAGGAGCATCCATGCGCCGGTTCGTCGGGCCGGGGCTGGGATTGCTGCTCGGAGGGGTCGCGGCGTTTCCGGTGGCGGCCCAACGGTCGTCGGATGCTCCGGCGCTCGTCGTCCTCGAAGAGCCGCGCCCCGATCCCGTCCTCCCGGCGGCGCTGGTCCCGTTCGTCATCGCCTCGGATGTATGCAGGAGAGGGCACACGCCTCGGGTTGCCCTGCGGGTCTACAACGTCTTTGCCCAGCCGGTGGCCAGTCTTCGCCTCCGCGACCGCCGCAGCGCGGTGGTGCTGGACAGCATCCCGATGCGATGCGGACAGTATGTAGCCCTGTGGGACGGTACCGTCGCCGGTGGCACGCGGGCGGCATCGCCCGGAGTCTATTACTTGCGGCTCAGTGTCGATGAACGAAGTACCTCGAAAAAGATCATCGTGACACCGCCATGAGGGATGCCGTTGCATCCCTCATGGTCGTTTCTGGCCCGGCCACCCCGGAGTAGATTGGCTGGGCCGCCGCGCGAGCTGTCGCCAGCTTCGTCGGCACTGGAGGCACCGCGATGTTGCGTCCCGATCGTCTTACGCTCAAGGCACGCGAGGCCGTCCAGGCGGCGCTCGAACAGGCGCGCTCGCGCGGCAACCCGGTCGTCAACGACGCGCACCTCCTCTCCGCGCTGCTGGGCCAGGACGAAGGCATCGTGCAGCCCTTGCTGGCCAAGGCCGGTGTGTCGGTGCCCCGCCTCGCCAATCGCGTCGAGGGCGAGATCGGATCGTTCCCCACGCAGCGCGGTTCCGTCGACGTCACCCCGACGCTTGATCGTACGCTGTCCAAGGTCTTCCAGCGCGGGGAGAACATCGCCAAGGAACTCGGCGATGCGTTCGTCTCGACCGAGCACCTGCTCCTTGCCCTCGCCGAAGAGAAGGGAACCTCGGCCCGCCAGATGCTCGAGGGGGAAGGGCTGACATCCAAGGAGCTGCGCACCGCACTCGATGAAATCCGCGGCTCGCATCGCGTCACCAACGAAACGCCGGAGGAGCAATACCAGTCGCTGCAGCGCTTCACCCGCAACCTCACCGATTCCGCCCGCTCCGGGAAGCTCGATCCGGTCATCGGCCGCGACGAAGAAGTCCGGCGGGTGATGCAGGTCCTGTCGCGCCGCACCAAGAACAATCCGGTGCTGATCGGCGAGCCGGGCGTCGGCAAGACCGCCATCGCCGAGGGCCTCGCCATCCGCATCGTCAATGGCGACGTGCCCGAATCGCTCAAGGGCAAGTCGCTGATGGCGCTCGACCTTGGCGCGCTGATCGCGGGCGCAAAATATCGCGGCGAGTTCGAGGAGCGGCTGAAAGCCGTGCTCAGCGAAATCACCGCCGCCGACGGCAACATCATCCTGTTCATCGACGAGATGCACACGCTAGTCG
>JBOHRY010000041.1:0-3114 GCA_050732955.1 Gemmatimonadales bacterium
GGTTTATAGGGTCGCTTGGCGTGACGCTGCCCGAGAAGAGCAGGGCGCGTCCGTTCGGAAGCCACGCCAGGCCCTCGACGGCGTCGTGATGCCGCGAGCGGGCAACGACGTGCCCCGTGCGATCGAGGATCGCGGCGGTACCCTGATTGTCCCAGCGGTTGCGATGGTCGAGGAACCCGATCGTATTGCCAGACGGTGAAACGCGGAGGTCGGAGAAGTACCCGCTCGTCTTCGCCAGCACCGTTCCGATGGGGAACTCGAGCTGGTCGACGCCGCCGACGAGATGAATGACGGCCATGGCCGTCCCGTCGGTGGCCCAATCGGCGGTTTGAACGTTCGTCAGGACCTCGCGGGGCGTGCCACCACCCAGCGGCATCGTGGCCAGTGTCCCCAGGTAGACGCGGTGGTCCTTCAAGACGGAGTGAGTGAGGACGGCGAGTTGTCCGCTTCGCGATACCGCCAGCAACCGCGTGGAGTCAGGTCCGAGCGGTTCGGGTTTGGGATACTCCGGGTGGATGACGAAGAGGTGTGGCGTGTTCCCGTTTTCCCGCACCATGGTTCCACTGAACACGATCGTCTGGCCGTCGGGTGCGAAGCGGGCCGACACGACGGCCTCCGCATCGAACGTCTTCCGGCTGAACGAGACGCCTGCGCTCGGGCTCGCTGGGCGGCTCACGAACGCAAGGCCCGCCACGAGCAGCGCGGCAATGGCGATCGTCCCCCACGACCACGGGCTACGGATCCAGGAGCGGAAGCCTCTGGTCGTGCCCGGAGAGGCCGCGGCGGTCGCGGTGATGAAATGCGGATCGGTCAATGCCGCGCCGAACGCCCGAGCCGTTTCGAAGCGGTCAGCCGGCAACTTCTCCAGGGCCTTGGCGAGCGCTGCCGCCACGTTCGGTGGCACCGACTTGCGCAACTCGGTGACCGGCGTCACGTCCTGAGTCACGATCTTCATGATGATCTGCTGCGCCGACGTTCCGGTGTGCGGCGGATTGCCGGCGAGCATCTCATAAAGCACGCTGCCGAGCGAATAGATGTCGCTCCGGGCGGTGATGTTCTTCTCCGCGGTGGCCTGCTCCGGCGACATGTAGTGCGGCGTGCCGAGGCTGAGCCCGGTTTCCGTCATCCGTCCGCCGGCCGCGGCGCTGACCGCCAGCGCGATCCCGAAGTCCGCCACCATCGGCCGGCCGTCGTGCAGCAGGATGTTCTCGGGTTTGATGTCGCGATGGATCACATCGTGGCGGTGGGCATAGTCGAGCGCGTCGGCAACTTCGGTGGTGATCTTCACCGCCTCGTCGATGCCAAACTGCGTCTCGCGGTTCAGCTTCTCGCGGACGGTTTCGCCCTCGATGTACGGCATCACATAGTAGAGGAAGCCGTCGGCCGTTCCGGAGTCGAAGAGCGGGAGGATGTGCGGGTGCTGCAGCACCGCAGTCGTCTTGATCTCCTGCACGAATCGCTCCGCCCCGAGCACCGCCGCCAGTTCGGGCTTGAGCACCTTGATCGCGACCCGGCGTTGATGCTTGAGGTCCTCGGCGAGATACACCGTCGCCATTCCGCCGGCGCCAAGTTCCCGCTCGATGGAGTACCTGTCGGCGAGGGCGGCCGCGAGCCGCGAGACGTCGGTCACACGCTACGCCCCGTACGGCACCCAGATGTTCTTCACCTGCGTCGCCTGCCTCAGGTACTCCGGTCCCTCACCCTCCAGCGGATCCCGCCACTCCCGCACCATCCACTCCGTCCACGTCCGCTTCATGTTCCCCGCACTCAACTTCTCCGCTTCCGCCGCCTCGGCCCGCGTTCCGAAGACCCAGATCGCGTCCACGTCGTCGTGCCCCGCCAACGGCGCCAGCAACTCCTTCCGCAGTCCCGTCACGATGTTGACCACACCACCCGGCAGGTCGCTGGTGTCGAAGACCTGGTAGAGATCGGTCGCCATCAGCGGCGCCGTCTCGGACGGCACCACCAC
Organism: Gemmatimonadales bacterium; assembly: GCA_050732955.1. GTDB lineage: Bacteria > Gemmatimonadota > Gemmatimonadetes > Gemmatimonadales > GWC2-71-9 > Palsa-1233. Next base: position 1,970 of record JBOHRY010000041.1, read on the forward strand.
GACCCGGTTCCCCATCGCGATCGCCGGCAGGATCATTGAGAGCAGCGCGAGCAGCGGTCCCTCGTCCGGTGCGATCATTCCGATCACGCCGATCGGTTCCGGCATCGCCAGCGTCACATTGCGAAGCGGCGTGTGATGCACCGCACCGTCGTATTTGTCGGCCCACGCCGCGTACGAGAAACAGCGCCGCACCGCGAGGTCGACGATCTTCGCCCCACCGAAACCGGTCATCGCTCTGAGGCGCGCGGCGAATTCGTCGCTGCGGGCAGCGAGATTCTCGCCGATATAGTAGAGGACCTGCGCCCGGAGATGCGCGGTAGCGCGCGACCACCCGGCCGCCGCGTGCGCCGCCTCGACCGCGTTGCGGATGTCCTTGCGATTCCCACGCCCCACTTCGGCGATCAACCGCCCCTTGGCATCGGTGACCGGCAACGAGTAGCCGGAGTCGGGTCGCACCTGCCTGCCACCGATGTACAACTTCGGCGTGCGGTCGACGGACATCGGCGGCCTTGAACCCGCCTTCTCGGCGACCACGTTCTCTCGTGTCGCTTCTCTCCCATTTCTCTCTTTTCCCTTCTCCCTTCTCTCTTGTTTCAGGTATTCGTACATCCCTTCCCGGCCACCCTCGCGTCCGTACCCGCTCTCGCGATAGCCGCCGAAGCCGCTCGCCGCATCGAAGAGGTTGGTACAGTTGACCCACACCGTTCCCGCCTTGAGCCGAGGCGCCACGTCGAGCGCGAGATTCACATTCTCGCTCCACACGCTCGCGGCCAGACCATAGCGCGTGTTGTTGGCCAGCTCGACCGCTTCGTCGGGCGTGCGGAACGTCATCAGCACCACCACCGGCCCGAAGATCTCGACCTGCGCGATCGTTGCCGCCGGCGACACGTTGGTGAACAGCGTCGGCGGATAGAAGAGTCCCTCCGTCGGGACACTCCACGACGGCTGCCAGCAGGTGGCGCCTTCCTCGCTCCCCTGCCGCACCAATGCGTTGATGCGATCCAGCTGCACCGGCGCCACGATCGCTCCGATGTCAACCGATTTGTCGAGCGGCGAACCGATGCGCAGGGTTTCCATCCGGGCGCGCAACTTCGCCGTCAACGTCGGCGCCATTCCTTCCGACACGAGGATGCGCGAACCGGCGC
>JBOHRY010000042.1:0-3023 GCA_050732955.1 Gemmatimonadales bacterium
AAACGCCGCGAGCGCGCGGCGGAGCGAAGTGAATCCCGAGCTCATCGCGGCAGAAAGGTGCGGTACACCGCGGCGCGAATCAAGCCAGGCAACCGCAAGGCGGGGCCTCCGGGCATGTACCGGCTAACCCGATGTTCGTCGCGACACGTCGCCGAACGCGTCTCGAACCGCTGCCATCGCCTCGATCGCCTCCACTTTGTCATGGAATGATTTCGCGCGGAACATCTGCCGCTGATAGCGACGATTCCCTTCCCAGGTGGTAACGCTCCAGGCATCGTCGCCATGCTCGGCGATCTCGCTCTGCCGTCGGCGCAGCTCGGCGATGTCCGCGAGGTCCTGTGGCCGGCCCGCGATGCGTTTCATCTCCAGCAACGCCGCGAGCCGCACCACCCTCAACGGGACATCGCCAGCAATCTCATGGACGATTGCCTGCGCATACTCTTCGTCAAAGTCGAATGGATCCGAGACGAACACATCAACGGGAGTATCGGGCTGCTGCTCGCTGTCGAAGGCGAGAACAGACATCTGTTTTTCGCTGACCCAGCGTGCCCGGCGTTCCGGATCGGCGAATGCGTCGGCCGTGATCGGAACCCGCGGGCGATACCCCAGTGCGCGCAATGCCTCGAATGTGCGGCGAATGGAATCCGGCTCGAGGTGGATGACAAGGTCGAGATCGGCGGTGAAGCGACCGAACCCGTGCGCTGCCACGGCGAGGCCGCCAACGACAATGAACTTGACGCCGGCGCTATTCAGTTCTCGAACAACCGACTCGACGGAATTGAGTTTCAAACCGGCCTCGACGATCGAACGATGCGGTGCTCCGAAACCTTACCCGCGACTCCCCATTGGCAAGGGCGATCGGTCGAACCCCATCGCGTCAACAACAAAGGGGTCCCTCCGCGAGTCGGGATCCCCTTTGCGCCGGGCGGTAAAGTCCCGGAGAATATTTCAGGCCAGCATCGAGATCCTTGGACTGCGCAACGGCTGCGCCGTTGCTTGGCTCAGGATGCCACGTCTGTGGCTCGACGTTCCTCGTTCATCCGCACTCACTGAAGCCGCAGACGTGACACTTCGCGCACCCTTCGGCGTTCTCCAGCTGCGAGCCGCAATCGGGACAGGCGCCGTGCAGCATCGTGTTGCCGCCGTCGAGAGCCAGTTGCTCGCCGGCCTCACCCATCACGATCGCGGCCGGGGCTTCGACCGGTTCCGGTTCGATGGTGTCGGCCGGCCGGTTGGTTGCCACCGCCAGCAACTCCTGCTGCACACCCTGCTTGTCGGCGGCGTACTTCTCCAGTGCGATGCCGACGGCGTCCGGAACCGACATCACCTTGCTGGGTCCGAGCCCGATGGCGCGATCGGATGAGATGCCACGCAGCTGGCGGTGGATCGCCCGCAACGGAATGCCGGACCGCAGCGCGAGCGAGATCAAGCGGCCGATGGCCTCGACGTCGGCCATCAGCGCGCCGCCGGCCTTGCCGAGCGACATGAAGACTTCGAACGGCTGGCCGCGGTCGTCCTCGGTGATCGTGACATACAGGTCGCCGAGCGGAGTCGAGATCCGGCGCGTCGATCCGCGCAACAGCTCCGGGCGCGAGCGCTTCTGGCGGCGCTGCAGGTTCTCGCTCTCTAGTTCGTGGACCATCCGGCGCAGGATTTCGAGCTCGGTGTCCTTCTCCGCGAGTTCGCTGACCAGGTCCGCGGTTGCCGACCGCGATTCCTCCGGTGCGCTCTCGCCGCCGTGCATCACCAGGTCCGAGCGCGCCTCGGACTGGCCGCTCGTGGTCGCCTGTTCGTGCACCTTCTTGGCGGTGGAACCGGTCGAGAGCACCTGCATGTCCCGCGAGCCGTCGCGATACACCGTCACGCCCTTGCAGTCGAGCTGGTACGCCATCCGGTAGATCTGGTCGACGTAGGCTTCGGTTGCATCGTGCGCGAAGTTGCAGGTCTTGGAAATCGCCGAATCGTTGTGTTCCTGGAAGGCCGCCTGCATCCGGATGTGCCACTCGGGAGCGATCTGGTTCGCCGTGACGAAGACCCGCTGCCAGCGCGCTGGCACTTCGTCGAAGTTGATGTGGCCGTGCTCGGCGATGCGGCGGACCAGACCCTCGCTGTACCATCCCTCGCGGCGCGCGATCGCCACGAACTCCTCGTTGACGTCGGGCATCAGCACGCCGGCCTGGTTGCGCATGAACGCCACGGCAAAGAGCGGCTCGATGCCGGACGAGCAACCGGCAATAATCGAAATGGTGCCGGTCGGCGCCACGGTGGTGACGTTGCAGTTGCGCAACTTCCGCATCGGCCGGATGCGGTTCCCTTCGGCGTCGCGCGCGCAACTGGAATCCGGTCCCCAGATACTCTTTTCCCATTCGGGGAAGACGCCGCGATGGGTGGCAAGTCGCTCCGATTCGTTCTTGGCCTCGTCGTCAACGAACTGCTGGATCTGGCGACCCAGCTCGACCGCCTCGTCGGAGTCGTAGGGCACGCCGACCCGGATGAAGAGATCCGCGAGGCCCATCACGCCGAGCCCGATGCGCCGGATCCGCTGGGCGAGCGATGTGATCTCGGGCAGCGGATAGTTGTTGGCGTCGATCACGTTCTCGAGGAAGTGCGTGGTCAGGTGCACCGTGCGGCGGAGCCGGTCCCAGTCGAGGGCGCCGTTCTCCACGAAGATGCCCAGATTGATCGAGCCGAGGTTGCAGACGTCGTACGGCAGCAGGGGCTGCTCGCCGCAGGGGTTGGTGGCCTCGTAGGCGCCAAGCTGGGGGACCGGGTTGTAGTAGTTCGCCGTATCGATGAAGAACACACCCGGCTCGCCGGTCTTCCAGGCGCCGTGAATGATCTTGGTGAAAACATCCCGCGCATCGAGCTGGCCCACGGCGATTTTGGACTTGGGATGGATCAGATCGTACTTCGTGCCCTTGGCCACCGCGTCCATGAACGCGTCGGTGACGGCCACCGAAATGTTGAAGTTGGTGATCTTGGTGGTGTCGTCCTTGCAGTGGATGAAGTCGAGGATGTCGGGG
>JBOHRY010000043.1:0-3379 GCA_050732955.1 Gemmatimonadales bacterium
GCATCGCCACCCTTGATTGCCTCGGCCAGGCGCGCTTCCAGCTTCTCGCGCTCGGCCATGAGCGACTCGAGCTTGCGTTCGAGCTGATCGGGTTGCGCTCGCAGCGAACCGGCCAGCGCCGTGAGCCGGTGCTCGAGTTGCCGGACTGCGTCGTACGCCCCGCGACCCGTCGCGGCTTCGATGCGCCGCACGCCTGCCGCGACGCCACTCTGCCCCGTGAAATGGAAGAGGCCGACCTGACCGGCGCTGCGCACGTGCGTGCCGCCACAAAGTTCGATCGAATCGCCGATCTGCACCACGCGGACCCGATCGCCGTACTTGTCGGCGAAGAAGGCCATCGCCCCGAGATCCAGCGCTTGTTTGAGCGGCATTTCGCGAGCGTCGGTCGGCGCATTGGCGAGGACCAGCTCGTTCACGCCGGCCTCGATTTCGGACATCTGTCGGATATCGACAGGAGCGTGATGGGAGAAGTCGAAGCGCAGACGCGCGGGCTCGACCAGCGATCCCTGCTGCCGCACGTGCGCGCCGAGCTCGCGTCGCAGGACCAGGTGAACCAGATGGGTCGCCGAGTGATTGCGCTCGATGTCGCGACGGCGCGGCTCGTCGACCGCGGCATACACTCTTCCTGGCGCGAAGGTACCGGTGGGCACGCCGACGATTCGGGTACCGTGTCCGGGGTCCTTGATGACATCCTGCACGGCGAGCGTCCATCCGTCACCGCGAACGACGCCGGTGTCGCTCACCTGGCCGCCGCCGGCAGCGTAGAACGGATTGTCGCGCAACACCAGTTCCAGCCGCTCGGGTCCCTGGGCGTGTCCCAGGACGTCGGTCTCGACCTCGAGCGTGTCGTACCCCACGAATCGTTGCGCGCCTTCGCCGCGCACCACGACGCGGATCTCGCCGGTCCGCGCACCCAGTTCGAGACCAGTCGCTCCCGCGCGCGCCGCGCGACTCCGCTCGCGCTGTTCGGTCATGGCGCGCTCGAAACCTTCGACGTCAACCGGAATACGCCATTCGGCGGCGATCAGCTGCGTGAGATCGATCGGAAAGCCGAAGGTGTCGAAGAGCCGGAACGCGTCGTCGCCGGCAATCCGCGTCGCCCCGGAACCCCGGATCTGCTCCAGGCGATCGAGACCGGCTTCGATCGTTCCGTAGAAGTTCTCTTCCTCGCGCCGGACCACCTCGATGATCCGGGCCTCGCGGGCGCGAAGCTCGGGGTAGGCATCCGCCATGATGCCGACCAGCGTCGGGATCAGTTCGGCCAGCGTCGGCTGGCGGCGGCCAAGCAGCCACGCATGCCGCACTGCCCGGCGCAGGATACGCCGCAGCACGAATCCTCTGCCATCATTGCCGGGATAGACGCCATCGCGCAGCAGGAATGCCACCGCCCGCGCGTGATCGGCGAGCACGCGATAGGAAACACCTGTTCCCGCCGGCCCACCGGGATACGGTGCGCCCACGAGGGTTTCGACCCGGGAGATCAATGGCAGGAAGAGGTCGGTGTGAAAATTGTCGTCCGTCCCCTCCATCACCGCCGCGATACGCTCGAGCCCGGCACCCGTGTCGACACTTGGCTGCGGCAGCGGCGTGAGCGTGCCGTCGATCGCGCGATCGAACTGCATGAAGACCAGGTTCCAGATTTCGAGATACCGTCCCGCCTCGGCGTCGCGCTCGAACTCCTCCTGCGACACGACCGCGGGCTTGGTGCCCGGCTGCCAGGCGAGATCGACGAAGATTTCGGAGCACGGACCGCACGGGCCGGTGTCACCCATCTGCCAGAAGTTGTCGGCGTCGCCCAGTCCGTAAATCCGGTCGTCCGGGAGGCCGGCGATTTCGCGCCACAGAGTCCGGGCTTCACCGTCCGTGTGGTGCACGCTGACGCGCATCCGATCCGCCGGAATGCCGAGCCATTCCGGCGCAGTGACGAATTCCCACGCGAACCGGATGGCGTCGCGCTTGAAGTAATCACCGAACGAGAAGTTGCCCAGCATTTCGAAGAAGGTGTGATGCCGGCGCGTGAAACCGACCTGTTCGAGGTCGTTGTGCTTGCCGCCGGCACGGACGCACTTCTGGCAGGTCGTGGCGCGCAGGTATGGTCGGGGATCCTGTCCGAGGAAGGTGCGCTTGAACTGGACCATCCCGGCATTGGTGAACAGGAGACTGGGGTCGTCTCTGGGCTCCAATGACGACGATGGCACCAGGGTATGGCCCTGGGACACGAAGTAATCAAGGAACTTGCGCCGGATCGTCGCGGAGTCCATCGGCGTAATCTATCGGGACCGCCGCGCTGGTTCTTGCGTTACGGCGTGGGACTCCCCAGCGCCTCCTCGATGACCTGCCGTGCCTCACCGCCGCCATACCCGCGCCGAGCCAGGAAGGCCGTCAGCCGACGGCGGCGGGTTTCAGCCGGAAGTCCGTGCAATTGCCGGATCCGTTTGGCGGCCAGCGCGCGCGGATGCTCGAGGGGATCCTGCGTTCCGTCCTGCAGTTTGGCGAGCGCCGCGGACACGACGTCGGCCGGAACGCCCAGCCGACCGAGGTCGTGGCGCAAGCGAACCGGACCGCGCCCACGGTCGTGTTTGGCGGCGATGTAGGCCGCGGCGAATTCGAAATCGTCGAGCAGGCCGTCGCGCGAGAGTCGCTCGACGGCGGCGGCGATCGCCCGGGCGTCATGACCTTTGCGTTCGAGCTTGCGGGCGATCTCGCGTTTGCCGTGGGCTCGGCGCGCGATCGCTCGCAGCCCGGCGCGAAAGGCGCCCTCCTCATCGGCGGCACGATCAAGCTGCTCGACCACGTCGCCGCGCAAGGTGCCGCCGATCCTGAGTCCCAACCGGTCGACCACGTCGGCCGGGACGGTCCAGGCTGGCCGACCCTCGACGCAGACCCGCGTGCTGCCAGGCCGCCGAGGATCGGGGACCAGCCCGTCGACAATCACTCGCCGTCTTCCTCGTCAGCGGCGCCCGCTACCGTCGCCGCCGCGAGACCACCCAGCGACTCCCGCACCTTGATCTCGACCTCGGCCAGGAGCGCCACGTTGTCCTTGAGGAAGAGCTTGGCGTTCTCGCGTCCCTGCCCGATCCGCTGATCGCCATAGGAATACCAGGCGCCCGACTTCTGGATGATCCCTGCTTCGCTGGCCAGGTCGACCACCAGTCCGGTGTGCGAGATCCCCTCGTCGAACATCACGTCGAACTCCGCCTGCTTGAACGGCGGCGCGACCTTGTTCTTGACGACCTTGACCCGTACGTGCGAACCGATCACGGCCTCGCGCTCCTTGACCGGGCCGATGCGGCGGATGTCGAGACGCAGCGAAGCGTAGAACTTGAGCGCTTTTCCACCAGTGGTGGTCTCGGGGTTGCCGAACATCACGCCGATCTTC
>JBOHRY010000044.1:0-12929 GCA_050732955.1 Gemmatimonadales bacterium
ACCAGCTGGATGCGTTCCAGAAGACCATCACCGACCTCAAGGCCTCGGCTGAACAGCAGGAAGAACTGATCACTCAGCAGAAGGCGCAGATCACCACGCTGTCGAGCCGGGTGGACACGCTCACCCAGCAGTCGGCCGAGTTGAGCACCGAAAAGGCCGCGGTGAAGGACACCCTGACGCAGGCAGTCGACCTGAACAACACCGTCTATTACGCGGTCGGCACCAGGGACGAACTCGTCAAGCGCGGCATCCTGGTCCCCGAGGGGAGCAAGTTCCTCTTCTTCGGCAGCCGGACGCTCGAGCCCGCGCGTGACTTGAAGCCTGAATTGTTCCAGCGCCTCGACCGCCGGCGCGACACCGTGCTGACGGTTCCGGAGCCGAACAAGGAGTACAAGATCATCACCCGGCAGAGCCCGACGTATCTGGGCGCCGGTTTGCAGCAGGATGGCAAGTTGAAGGGCGACCTGCACGTCACGTCGCCGGCATTCTGGGACGCCGGCCGGTACCTGATCCTCGTCAGGGACTGAGCACCAGCAACCAGTGAGTTGACGCGAGACCCCCCGGAGAGTTCCGGGGGGTCTCGTGTTTTGTGACCGGCTTATCCTCCGGTAAGTCCAATATACGCCGTGCGCTAGCTGGTACTCTCCACGCGCAGGCGTTCTCGCGCCGCCTCGATCCGCTGCCGCACTCGCGCCTTGAGTTCCGGCAGCGGCACGCCAGCCGTGGGCTCCGGCTCGAGCACTTCGACCACGGCATCTGCCGCGTTGATTCTCCAGTCATGCCGCGCGATGGCGTGGCGAGTACCATGGATCGCCACCGGAAGCACCGGCACTCCGGCCTCGATCGCCAGGCGGAACGCACCGTCCTTGAACGGCAGCAACTCCTCCGTTGGCGCCCGCGTGCCTTCCGGGAAGAAGATCACCGACACCCGTGCAGCGAGCCGCTTCCTGCACTCCGCCATCGCCTGCCTGGCGCTGGAGGCCCGGCCGCGCTTGACGCCGACATCGCGCGCCGCCCACATCATCCATCCCAGAACCGGTACCCACATGATCTCGACTTTGCTGAGCCACTTCATCTCCCACGGCAGGAGACAGAGCAGCAGCATGTCGGCAAACGATTCGTGATTGGAAACCACCACATACGGATGCCGCGGGTTCTGTGGCAGGATGCCACGCACGCGGAATCGCCAGCGGGGGGTAAGCCAGACCGTGAACGCACCCGCCAGGCGAAAGAGCCGTCCGCCGAGATAATTCATTCGGTCGAACGGCCAGCCGATAATGCGCCAGATGACGATGATCGGGCAGCAGACCACCAGGCTCACGGCGAGCACTGACCAGGTCCATGCCGCCGCGACGACGTCGCCGACCCGATGCCGCGTGCCAGCCATGGCGCGCAAAGTAACGCTTCCTGCGAGTTAGCTGCGAAGGGCCTTCATCGCCGCGGGTGTGCCGATGAGCTCCAGCGCATGCCACGATGCGGTGCGTACCTCGACATCGGCGTGACGCAGCAGATTCGATAGCGCCGGGACCGCACGTTCCACTCGCCGGCGACCGGCGATCTCGGCGGCATCCCGCAGCACGCGCGAGACCGGATTGCCGAGGACCGCGACAACCGAGTCGGCGCAGTCACGACCGTCGACCAGGGCATCGAGGTACGCCCGGCGTTCATACGGTCCCGGTGCACCGATCAGTGCATTGAAGAGCGCCGAGGCGCCATCGTCGCCCAGCGAGCCGAGAATCCGGGCGATCAGCGGGGAGCTGCCCGGCTTGGGAATCACGCGTGCCATCGCTTCGAGCACTGGCCCCGAGACCACGCGCCGGCGTTCGCGCGCGACCATGGCAGCGAGGTCCTCGCTGCTGGCGTCTTCGAGCTCTCGAAGCTGTAGCAGCACCTGCGCCAGGCGCACGTAGTCGTGACTGTCACGTGCGGCGGCGGCGGATTGCAGCAGCGGATCGAGACGTGCCGTGAGGTCGGACAGTCCGGCGTTGTGCAGATCGGGTGGACGCACCGTCGACCCGGGCACGGGTGTAGTGGCTCGCAGTCCGGGCATCTCGAAGATCGCTTCGCGCAGGTCACCTTCCGATGCCTTGGCCGCGCTGGCCGACACCACGATCTCGGGGATCGTCGCACGCAGGGCATCGCGGAAGTCGTCGATCGATGCATAGAGTCCCGCGGCGGAGGCATACAACTCCACCAGCTCGCCGAGCTGTTTGATCGACAGCTTCTTCGGCAGGACCAATCGCATCGTCTGGTGATCGAGCAACGCCTGGCGCACGAGAGCCGCTCCGGGCGCAGCGAGTTCCAGCGGAATGCCGTTGACGACCAGCTCGGCGGTGTTCACTTCGAACGTAAGGCTCGCATCGCCCTTGGCGCGCGCGATCAGGTCGAGCGTCCCGTCGAGAGATTCCAGTTCGCTGCCCTGGGATCGCGTCTCGTAGATCGCCGAACCGAGCAAGGCAACCAGCGCTACCGACATCCATCCTCCACTTCCCGCTCCCTGAGCATCCGGGCAACGTCCGCCCGGCGATCCAGCCCCGGCGGCAATCCCAGCTCCATCGCAACTGCCAGCGCCGCCGGCCTCACCAACCGGATATCGTCCATAACTTCCCTCACCGAAGCGTCCTTCACCAGCTGCCCCTTCTCCAGGACCACCCCGCGGTCCAGTGCCTCGTGCGCGAAGCCGGCGTCGTGGGTGATCGCGACCACGGTCCTTCCGCGACGTATCCGCTCCCTGAGGACGTCAACAATCCGCAGCCGTGAAGCGGAATCGAGCGCGGCGGTCGGTTCGTCGAGCAGGATCAGTTCCGGATCGGCCGCCAGGATGGCCGCCAGGGCGATCAGGCGTCGCGTCGGCAGGGGCAGATCATATGGATGCTCATCGGCAGTATCGGCAAGTCCGAGTTGATGTAACGTGGTGATCACCGCCTCGTCGACCCGGCCCGGCGGCCACCCTGCCAGTCGCGGGGCCAACCCGCACTCGGACCGGACCGACGTCGCGAACAACTGCCGCTCGGGCTGCTGGAAGAGAAATCCAGTGCGCGGTGCCAGATCCTCGGGTTGCCGGCCGGTAGTTGATTCACCAAGGACGACGATCGATCCGGTCGTCGGGTGCTCCAGTGCCATCGCCAGGCGAAGCAGGGTGGATTTGCCGGCGCCGTTGGCGCCGAAGATCCCGACAGCTTCACCGGCGTGAACCGTCAGGCTGATATCCTCGAGGACCGGCGGTCCCGACGGATAGGCGAACCCGACGCCAGTCACCTGCAGCACCGGCTGACACTTCGGTTCCGCGGGCCGAGACGCGGGCCGAGCGCGGATTTCAGCCCGCGTCCATTCCGCAGGCGCTGCGCGATCGTGTACCACCCGCCGCATCAGGCCGCTTCGATCGAGCGGTCGTGGCGCGGGATAGCCGGCGTCGCGCGCCAGCGTCGCAGCGTCGGTGGTACCGGCGCCGCTGGCGAGAATGGCGTCACCGGCGAGGATTTCCGCCGGATTACCATCGAGCATCACTTTGCCGGCGCGCATCACAATCAGGCGGTCGGCGAGGGCGAGCATGGTATCGGCGTCGTCGCACGCAATCACCACGGTGGCACCGGCGCGCGCCTGCTCACGAAGCAGCTCCTGCACCTTGCCCGTGACGGCGTGATCGAGTGCGGAGAACGGCTCGTCGAGGAGCCACGCCCGCGGTTCGCCGGCCAGGAGTGCCGCGATCAGCATCCGCTGGGTCTCGCCCCCCGAGAGCTCGGCCGGTGGGCGGTGCGACAAATGAGTAATTTCAAGACGCCAAATGGCGTGATCGACGGCGGCGACGATCGCGGGCCTTGCGTGGCCGAGATTCATCGGCGCGATCGCGACCTCGTCCCGCACGGTGTCGGCGATGCCGCTCAGCTGCAACTCCGGCGACGGTCCCAGATAGGCGATCCCGTGACTCAATGGCGCGCTGAATGCCGGATCGCGGTCGTCGGCCAGCACGGTACCGCGCCGCTCGCCGCCGGTGAGCCGCGGCGCCAGGCCGGCCAGCGCCAGGAGCAGCGTGCTGGTGCCGCTCCCCAGTGCTCCCGAAAGCCAGGTGATCCGGCCGGATTCGATGGTGAGGGTCACGCCGTCGACCGCCCAGGCGGGTTGCGCCGGGTAACGCACGCCGAGATCGCGGGTGATCAGCCGCATCAGTGACGCAACCGCAACGCCGCCGCTACGACCACGGCAGCCAGCGCCAGCCAGCGCACCGCCTGATCAGTGAGTGAGTCACGCGGCGGATCCGTGGCATATCGCGGGCCGGCCATCAGCAGGCCGCGGGTTTCCAGCGCGAGTGCGCGATCGTCCGCCTCGGTGAGCGACGCCAGCAGCAACGGAAAGATCAGCGCGGGGAGTGCCCTGGCGCGCGTCGCCATCGAGCCGGTCACGCGCACTCCGCGCGTGCGCTGGGCTTCGCGCAGCCGGCGCGCCTGGAGCAGAAGTCGATCCGCCGCGTCCAGCGTGGCCACCAGGACGAACGCCGCCTTGAACGGCCAGCGCCGCTGGATTGCCGCCTGGAGAAATCGATGCGGATGGAAGCTCAGCGCGAAGACCAGCGATGCCGTGACAATGACGGCGAGTCGGGTCCCCTGTGACCACGCCCAGAGGAGTCCCGGGTGAGAGAGCGTACCGACCCACGGCGCGGCGACCCGCGGACCTTCGCCCCACACGACTTGCAGCAGGAAGAGCAGGATCCAGATCGGTGCTACCACGATCAGGCCGCGCCAGACGGCACGTCCGGCGCCTGAAAGCAGCGCCAGCAAACCCGTGATCAGGTACAGGGCAGTCGTCTCGACGGGGTTGGGCAGCACGAGTGCCAGCGCCGAAAGCGCCAGCGCCACGGCACCGACCGTGAACGGGTGTGCGCGCCGGATCAGTGTCATTGCGCGGTCGCGCGCGCGGCCAGCGGAAATCGACCGAGTATCCGTCGCGGCAGCGCCCGCATCAGGATCCCCACGCCGACGATCACGATGCTCTTGTCCACCAGGTCCGTCGCCCCGGATCCGATGGCGACTGCGATCGGCAACGGCAGTCCTGTGGCGCGCACTGCCGCGGTCACCCACGCGACGCCGCCACCGGTGCTGCCGCGAAAAAGCTGATACGATATGAGCGCGGATGCGGCACCGCAGCATGCGCCGGTGAAGATGCCCCACGCGACCGTCCGTACCAGCGACGCGAAGCCGCGCTGCGCCACCATCAGTGTCACCAATCCCGCCAGCAGCCACTGGATCGCAACGAACGGCAGGTACTGATAGCCCGTGAGAAGTCCCATCAGCAGCTGGCTCAATGTTCCCACCAGCGCGCCGGCGGGAAAGCCGGCCACCGCCGCGACCAGCACGGTGCCCGTCGTGTCGAGGAACACCGGCAGCGACAACTCACGCACGATCGCCCCGACCACGAGGTTGATCGCCACGGCGGCTGGAACCAACGCAAAGAGGCGAGGCGAAATGCGCAACGAGTGGATCACCGGTGCCGGGGTCGGTAGAATGTACCTGCCCCAGGCCGAAGGAATATGGCGTGCCAGTCCTCGATAGCGAGCGGATCGTGACCCGGTTGCGTGCCGCGTTCAACCACGGCAATGCCGGCGAGCAGTTGCTCGAGCTCGCGGCTCGACTGATCGCCGAATCCGGGCCACCGTACACGTCCGCCTACATGTACATGCTCCACGGCAGCGAACTCAGGCTCGCCGCTTTCAGCGGCCGGGAGACGGAGCATCAGACCATCGCCGTCGGCCACGGCGTCTGCGGCACGGCGGTCGCGACCGGTATGGACCAGAACGTTGGCGACGTGCAGTCTCGCGAGAACTACATCGCGTGCAACCTCTTCACCCGCTCCGAACTGGTGGTCCTGATCCGGCGCGGCGACAAGATCCTGGGACAGATCGACATCGATTCCGACGTCCTCGATCCATTCACCGCCGACGAAGAGCGCGCGGTTCGCGAGGTCGCGGACGCGCTGGCGGTGCTGCTCTGATCCGAAGCATACGCGGTGTGGAGCTCTTCGAACATCGGAGCGGCAGCGGGCCGGAGGTGGTTGTGCTGCATGGCGGACCCGGGGCGCATCATGACTATCTCCTGCCCGGATTCGATCTGCTCGCGGCCGGGCGCACCCTCGTCTACTACGATCAGCGCGGCGGTGGACGGTCACCGGTCGGGCGCGACGTGCCAGTCGGCTGGCGCGAGCACGTCGCCGACCTGGAGGCACTGCGAGACATCTGGGCGCTGGACCGACTGCATCTGTGCGGCTATTCGTGGGGCGCCTTGCTGGCGATGCTCTACGCGATCAGTCATCCCGAACGAGTCGCCTCGCTGGCGCTGGTGTCGCCCGCACCGGCGGCGCGGCGCGAGCGGTTGGCGTTCGAGCAGAACCTCGCCCGCCGCAATGCCACGCCGGAGCTCGTCGCCGAGCGCGCCGCCCTTCGCTCGACCCATGCCGACGACCTGCCGGCGTACAACCGGCGGCTCTTCGAGCTCGCGGTGGCGGGATATTTCCACGATCCGTCTCGATCGCACGAACTCAGGCCGTTCCGGATCACCGGACGAACGCAGCAGGCCGTGTGGGATTCGCTCGGTGACTACGACATTCATGCCGCGCTGAGAGGCCTTCACCTTCCTGCGATCGTCGTGCATGGCGACGATGATCCGATTCCGCTCTCCAGCGCGGAGGCCACCGCCAACGACTTGCAGGCGCCGCTTCACGTACTCCCTGCGTGCGGCCACGTGCCGTACGTCGAGGCTCCGCAGGCGTTTGTCGCCGCTCTCGATCCGTTCCTTCCCCGTGGGCGCTGATCGCGCAGCGCACCCGTTCGACCTTCTCTTCGCCGGCTTTCGCGAGAGTCGCTTCCCCGCCATCCGCGCGGAGATTGGTGCCCGCGCCGACCTCGCGGATTTCATGCTCTCCGCCGCTGCCGCCGAGCTGATGGGTGAGCTGCGACCGGACGAGGGGCTGGGTGAGGGGATCGACGAGTTCGTGGCGCTGGTCCATGCGGCGTATCGGTACTGGTGCGACGGCGAGCAGACCACGCGGCTCGATGCGGCGACGACGCTGGCACTCTGTGAACCGGATGCAGCCGCGCCGACGCCGTCCGGCGATGGCGTCGTTCGCTATGTTCAGGTGGCACCCCGATTGATCTGGGCTCGCCTCACCGACGAGACGTCGTTCGAACCGCTCGACGGCTGGTTCGCCGTGCCGATACCGATCGGATTGCGCGTCGTTGCGTGCCTGGGAATTCATCCGGCGCGGCCCGGTGTATCGGTGGTGACCGTCGAAGGCACGGCGTCCACTCTGCAGAGTCGGGCGGATGGCACGGCGCCTTTCGCGCCCACCATGTCCGGCGGCGACCTGGCCGGCCTCAGGGCGATCGCCACGCCGCAGGAACTGCTCTGGCTGAGTTTCCAGGCGTTGCGACGCGAGGAGTGAAGGCGATGGCCCTGATGGACCGCACCGGTGTCGCGCGCTCGCTGGAACAGATCGCATCCTATCTCGACTTCCAGGGCGGCAATCCCTTCCGCGTCCGCGCCTTCACCGCGGCGGCGCGGAGCATTCTCGGATTTCCCGGCGATCTCGAGACCGCGATCGCCGACGGGACGCTGGCGCACGTCAAGGGAATCGGTCCCGCGATCCTGCAGATCGTGACCGAGCTGGTCACCACCGGCCGCGCCGGCATTCTCGAGCAACTGCAGGCCGAAATCCCCGCCGGACTGGTCGACATGCTTGGCATTCCCGGGCTCGGCGTCGCCAAGATCCGCCAGATCCAGGAGTCGCTCGGCATCGAAACGCTCCCTGACCTTGAGGAGGCGGCGCGCGATGGTCGTCTGGCGGCATTGCCGCGATTCGGGACGCGCACTGCCGAAAAGATTCTCAAGGGGATCGGATTCCTTCGCCAGGCGAGCCAGTGGCGGCTCGTCCACCACGCAGCACGGGAAGCCGCGGCGTTCCACGACGCGTTCGCTCGTCTCCCGCACGTCCTCTCGGCGCACATTGCTGGTGCCGTGCGCCGGCGAGCCGAGGTTGTGCGCGAACTGGTCACGGTGCTGGTCGCCGACGTGCCGCCCGAAGAGGTATTCCGGCAGTTGAGCGGGATGGCTGGTGTCAAGGAGATCGCCGGCGAGGACGAACGCAGGGCGACGTTGCGTTTCGCCGGCGGCGGCACGGTGCAGGTGGTTGTCACGCCGCCGCAGAACTTTGGCGTGGTAATGCTGCAGGCCACGGGGAGCGAGGCGCACCTCGCCGCGGTGGCCGAGCGAGCCAGGGAGAGGGGATTCGGGCTCGCGGGCGCAGCGCTCTGGCAGGGAAGCCAGTTCGTCGCCACGCCGACGGAAGAGGCAGCGTACCAGGCGCTCGGGTTGCCGTGGATTCCACCGGAGCTGCGCGAATCCGGTTCGGAAGTCGGGCCTCCCGTGCCGCGCCTGGTCGAGGTGAGCGATCTCAAGGGATTCCTGCACTGCCACACCAAGGCGTCAGACGGATCCAACTCCGTGGCGGAGATTGCGGCGGCGTGCCAGGCTGCCGGGTACGCGTGGGTGGGGATCACCGATCATTCGCGCGCGGCGGCATACGCCGGCGGGCTGTCGATCGAAGCGGTTCGCCGGCAATGGGACGAGATCGATGCCCTCAACGCCGAACTCGCCGGCTTTCGCGTGCTCAAGGGGATCGAGAGCGACATCCTGGTTGACGGGTTGCTCGACTATCCGGATGACGTGCTGTCGGGATTCGACTTCATTATCGGGTCGATCCATTCACGCTTCACGATGGCTCGCGACGAGATGACGGAGCGGGTCTGCCGCGCGATGGACTCACCGTATCTCACCATCCTGGGACATCCAACCGGCCGCCTGCTGCTGTCGCGCGAGGCGTATCCGATCGATCTCGATCGCGTGATCGCCACTGCCGGCGAACGGGGCGTGGCGATCGAGATCAACGCCGACCCGCATCGCCTCGATCTGGATTGGCGTCAGCTCGCGCGGGCTCGGGAGCACGGGGTGATGATTTCCATCGGTGCCGACGCGCACAACATCGCCGGACTTGGCAACTCCGAGTTCGGCGTCGCGATCGCCCGGAAAGGCGGTCTCGGTCCCGATCATCTGCTCAATTGCCGCGACGCCGATGGAATGACAGCGTTTGCGCAGTCGCGCCACCCGTCGGCGTGACGCCCCGCGCGAAGACCCCGGGAATGGCTGGCCGTGGGCGCGAGACCCAGTCCGCGCTCAAGGAGCGTACAGCGGAGATCCTGGCCCGGCTCAAGCGCATCTATCCGGACGCGCATTGCGAACTCGACTTCGGTGATCCGTATCAGTTGACGGTCGCCACGGTCCTTTCGGCGCAGTGCACCGACGCGCGAGTCAACCTGGTCACGCCGGCGCTGTTCAAGCGCTGGCCGGATGCACCGGCGCTGGCGCGCGCGCGTCCGGCCGATCTCGAAGCGGCGATCCGGTCCACCGGATTCTTCCGCAACAAGACCAAGAATCTCATCGGCATGGCGCAGGCCGTGACCGCCGAACACGGCGGACGGATTCCCGCGTCGATGACGGAGCTGCGCGGGCTCCCCGGTGTCGGACGCAAGACGGCGAATGTGATCCTGGGGAATGCCTTTGGTCAGAGCGAAGGGATCGCGGTGGACACGCACGTGCTGCGACTCTCCCGCTTGCTCCGGCTCACCCGGCACGCCGATCCGATCAAGGTGGAACTCGACCTGATGCGACTGGTGCCGCGCCGGGACTGGGCGTTGGCGAGCCACCTGCTGATCTGGCACGGGCGCCGGATCTGCATCGCGAATCGCCCCAGGTGCGGCGATTGCGTGCTCAACGACATCTGTCCCTCGGCGTTCAAGGTCGGCATCCGGTCCGGCAAGTCGTCGCGCCGGCCGGCCTGAATGCGGTATCCTTCGGTCTCACTATTCCCGGACGCACATGTCTAAGACGGCCACCATCGACACGGACAAGGGCACCATCACGGCGGAACTCTTCGATACCGAGGTTCCCGGGACCGTGGCAAACTTCGAGAAGCTGGCGAACAGCGAGTTCTACGACGGCACGCGCTTTCACCGCGTGATCAACAACTTCATGATCCAGGGCGGAGATCCGCTCTCGAAGACGCCGAATCATCCGCGCGTCGGGAGCGGGGGGCCCGGTTACACCATCAAGTGCGAGACCGCGCACAACACCCATCGGCACGTGGCCGGCACGTTGTCGATGGCGCACGCCGGCAAGGACACCGGCGGGAGCCAGTTCTTCATCTGTCACAGTCCGCAGTCGCATCTCGACAAGGTGCACACGGTGTTCGGGCAGGTCGCCGGTGACGGAATGAAGGTGGTAGACGCGATCCGGCAGGGTGACGTGATTCGCTCGATCCGGGTGGCCTGAGTACGCGAGTCGATCTCGCGCTTCTGTGCGACTACGCCCTGCTCGATCAGCACGGCAAGCTGTCGGTGCTGGGAATCTGGCGGCACGTCGCCGTGCAGCAGTTCCCCGCGATGCATCCGCGCGCCCATCTCGTGCTGCACCTGCGCGGCCGGCGAACTGAGCTCGGCAATCACGAGCTTCGCGTGCAGCTCGTCGATCCGGGCGGCACAGTCGCATTGGAGCAGGCAGGGGTGATGCAGGTCAACGAGCCTCCGGCCGGCGTGGTCGAGCTGGAAGCTCCCGCCGTCCTGGTCTTCGACCTGCCGCTCGGTGGTCCCGGAGAGTACGCCTTTGTCGTGGCAGTCGATCAGGTCGAACTGGCGCGCGTGCCGTTCCAGGCCACACTGGCCGGGTCCCAGTCCGGCGGAACGGTGCACTGACCTTAGCTTTCGCCGATGCCTGAATCCGCGTGGCCGCACTCTCGCGCCGCTGATCTCGTGTCGTCCTGGACCGCGTCTCCTGCCTTGCGCATCCACATGCACGCCGTGGAACTCGCCATGCGCCACTTCGCGGCATTACGCGGCGCCGATCCGGAGTGGTGGGGCGCGGTCGGCCTGCTGCACGACTTCGACTATGAGCGCTTTCCCAACGACGCGCATGCCGCCGACCGCGAGCATCCCAGCGAGGGCGTCCGCTTTCTCAAGTCCGAAGGTTTTCCGGATGAAGGGTGTACTGCGATCCTGGGACACGCCGCGTACACCGGCGTGCCTCGCGAGAGCGAGCTGGCGCGGACGCTCTTCGCCGTCGACGAGCTTTGCGGCTTCGTGGTGGCGTGTGCGCTGGTGCGTCCTGGAAAATCCCTCGACGACCTGGAACCGCGCTCGGTGCTCAAGAAGCTCAAGGACAAGGCATTTGCTCGGGGCGTGCGCCGCGACGACGTGCACCAGGGTGCGGCCGAGATGGGAATGCCGCTCGATCAGTTGATTGCCGAGGTCATCGCCGCGCTGCGGCCGCATCAATCCGAACTGGGCCTCGGCGCCGGGTGATGGCGACGGATGTCGCCGCCCGGTCGCCGCGCGGGGCGCTGCAACGGGCATTCGGGCGGGCCGCCGGGGCACCGGTCACGTCGAACAACCAGGTCGATCTGCTGATCGACGGCCCGGCGACCTACGCCGCGATGTTCGAGCAGATCGACGCGGCACGCCGCTGGATTCATCTCGAGAACTACATCATCCACGATGACGCCTGCGGACGTGCCTTCGCCGAACGGCTGATCGCGCGGGCGCACGCCGGAGTGCGGGTGCGGGTGATGTACGACTGGGTGGGTTCGTTCGGCACCCGGCGCCGATTCTGGCGCCACCTGCAGGAGGCCGGCATCGAGGTTCGCGGGTTCGGTCCGATCAAGCTCAAGGACCCGCTGCTGGTGTTCGCGCGGGACCATCGGAAGGTCCTGGTGGTCGACGGGGAACGGAGCGTGACCGGCGGTCTCTGCATCGGAGACGAGTGGACCGGCGATCCCGCCCGGCACCGGCTGCCCTGGCGCGACACCGCCATTGCGTTGGAAGGACCCGCGGCGCGCGAACTGGACGCCAGCTTTCGACGCGCGTGGACCTTCAACGGGGGCGAGCTACCGGACGACCAGTCCGAGCTTGACGAACCGCCGCCGGCGCCTGGCGACACTGACGTGCGTGTGGTCGCCACCGAGCCGGGCCGCGAACGCGGCTATCGCACCATCGATCTCCTGCTGGGGGTGAGCGCTCGCAAGATCTGGGTAACCGAGGCGTACCTCTCGGCACCGCAGCGACTGTATGAGGGCTTCAAGGACGCGGCTCGCGACGGCGCCGACGTGCGGCTGCTGCTGCCGGGGAGCAGTGACATCCGCGCGGTACGGAACCTCTCGCGCGTGGGGTACCGCGGCCTGCTCCGGGCCGGGGTGAGGATCTGGGAATGGAACGGGCCGATGCTGCATGCCAAGACGATCGTGGCGGACGGGCATTGGGTCCGCATCGGGTCGAGCAACTTGAATCCCTCCTCCCTCCTCGCCAACTGGGAGGTCGACGTCTTCATCTATGGCGAGGCGCTCGCAAGCCAGATGGAGCGGCAGTTCCAGGAGGATCTCGCCCAGTCGAGCGAAGTGCTGCTGCGCCCCCGCCGGATCGCCACGGTCATGGGGCGGGAGGTGTATCCGGCGCTGGCGCGACAGGCGCCCGCCGAGGCCGCGACGGCGCGGCATTCCCGGTCCTTCCGCGAACGCAGGACCCGGGCGATCGTCCTGCTGGGCAGTATCCTCCAGGGCGCCCGCGCGGCGATATTCGGGCCGCTGGCCCTGATCCTGCTGGTGGCTGCCCTGCTGTTTGCCCTCTTTCCACGTCCCATGGCCCTGATTTCGTCGCTCCTGGCGGGGCTGGCCGGGCTCGCGCTGGTGGTCCGGGCCGTGGGTCACCGGCAGCGCGGATGACCCTCAACGTGCCTCCGAGCGGCTGCGTATGACGGGCGTGGATGAGGCGAAGCTCGCGGCCCGCGCAGGGCAGGGCGACGCCGATGCGTTCGGGGCCTTGATCGAACTACACCAGGCCA
>JBOHRY010000045.1:0-2532 GCA_050732955.1 Gemmatimonadales bacterium
GTGCGGCTCAACGCGACGTACACGCGGCCGGTGATCGGTCCCTGATGGGCGCTGGCAGGAAACGAGATCTCGAATCGAGGCCCAGCAGCCTTTTCCGGCCGTACTGCTGCCGGCGCGGTTGCCAGCAGGATCGGAAGAGGGAGCAAGACCGGAAGCCATCGCCATGAAGCCGTCATTTCAATGCGCCTCGGTCAGGTCGACGTTGAATACCAGCACCGCATGGGGCGGAATCTTTCCCTGCCCGGCATCGCCGTACGCGAGTGCCGATGGAATGATCAGCTGCCTCGTTCCGCCCACGCGCATGCCGACGAGCCCCTGGTCCCAGCCGGGGATCACCGATCCCGCGCCGAGGCGAAACGCATACGAGCCGGCATCGAACTTCTCGCCGTTGGTCAACCAGCCGATGTAAGTCACCGAGAGCTGCTGGCCGGACGCGACAGCCGGACCGTTGCCCGCGACGAGATCACGATAGTACATCCCCGATGGCATCCGGGTCGAGGCCTTGAGGTCGACGTGGAGAGTCGAATCGAAGGTTGCCGTCTCGATCGACGTCCCGATCGGCGCGACGGGCTTGGGATGACACGCGACAAGTGCCGCGATCGACGACACGATCGCAAGACGTCGAACTCTGAACACGCGAAGCCTCGGGATGATGGGATGTCGGACGGCGAAAGATAGTCCCGCCGCTTCAGGGACGAGCGCCGCGCGTTCCGGAAATGCTGAGGGTGACGGAATACGCCGATTGATCGATCGGCTCACCGATCCGGCGTACCGGAGTCACGGAGACCTGCGAGAAGCGCAACCCTTCGACGGTGATCGGCCTGCTGCCCAGGGTGAAGTGGGGATTGTCCTGCGGCAACGGATCCGCCAGTGGGCTGGCCAGCTCCAGCGCGAGGAGCGCCTCCCCCTGCTGGATGCAGAACGCTCCGAGCGGGCAACGGGAATCGGCCGCAACCGAATTGAGAACGAGGGTCCACGGTGTGCCGCTAATGCTCGAGCCCGATCCGACGTGCAGTTTGAGAGTGACGGGAACGCCGGCCGGTCCGTCGCCGCCGGGATCACCCTGGCAGCCGCCCAAACCCAGCCCGATCGATGTCAGTAGCGCCAGTCGAAGCAGGAGCATACTCGGGCAGACGCTGCCGCGAGGTTCGGCGTCACACTCGGCGGCCGGTCGCAGCCAAGTCAGGCGTGAGTCCGACCGTCCAAACGCCGCCACAGCCCCCACAGAGCCCCCTGCGCCGCGCGCTCGCGGATCTCGGTGCGCGTGCCGCCGAATACGCTCTTGTGCGTGGTCGTTCGACCGTCGACATGGAACCCGAACCAGACCGTACCGACCGGCTTTTCGTCGCTGCCGCCATCGGGGCCGGCAATCCCGGTAATCGACACCGCGACGCGGGCTCCGATGGTCCTCATGACTCCCTCCGCCATCGCGGCAGCGACCGGACCGGACACGGCACCATGTTCGGCGAGCAGCGCATCCGTCACGCCGAGCAGGTCGGTCTTGATGCGGTCATCGTACGCCACGATGCCGCCCGCGAAGACGGCCGATGCGCCCGGAATATCGGTGATGCGTTCGCCGAGCATCCCACCGGTGCAGGACTCGGCAACTGCGATGGTCTCGCCGCGGGCGCGCAATTGCTCGATGACTACAGCCGCGAGGTCGGTCCCATCTTCACCGTAGGCCCACTCCCCGGCGAGTTCACGGAGTCGCGCAATCCCGTCGCGCAGCAGGCGCTCGGCACGATCTGCTGCTTCCGTCCACGCCGTAAGGCGCAGATCGACGCCGGAGACGCTCGGCAGGTACGCCAGCGTGAGCGGCGCGAGTTGGTCTTCCAATCCGCCGATCCGTTCGGCGAGCGTGGATTCCGGAATTCCGACGGTGCGCAGCACAGCCGAGGTGATGGCGTCGCCGTGGGCGTGTGCGGCGAGTCGCGGCAGGACTTCGTGCTCCGTGAGCTTGCGCATTTCGAGCGGAACGCCGGGAAGCATCACGACCAGTCCGCGCGCCGACTCGAGCCAGAGACCCGGTGCCGTGCCCCATTGATTCGGCAGCGCGATTCCGCCCTGCGGCACCATCGCCTGGGAGCGGTTCGATTCGACCGGAGCACGGCCGAAACGCCGATACCTTGCCAGTACTGCATCCCAGACGGCCGGATCGAACTCCAGCGGCATCTCGAGCAGATCGGCCACGACCTGCTTGGACAGATCGTCGCGCGTGGGTCCCAAGCCGCCGGTTGTGATGACGAAGCCGGTCCGCGCGAGCGCCTCATCGATCGCACCGCGAATCTCGGCGGGGCGATCGTCCACGCTGGTTCGCCGCACGACCCGGATGCCCGCGGCGCTCAACACCTGGCCCAGGTGCGCGCCATTGGTATCGGTGGTGAAGCCTAGGAGCAGTTCGGTGCCGATGGTCAGCAGCTCGACGTTGGGGTTCGCCATGATCCAAAACTAAGAGCGATCGTGGCGAAGGCGGCGGTCACCGCCGGGCAGCAACCTCAGAGCGGCAAGGAAAAGAGGCGACGGTACTGGATC
>JBOHRY010000046.1:0-2349 GCA_050732955.1 Gemmatimonadales bacterium
GCACCCGGTCACCGAACAGGTGTACGGCGTCGACCTGGTGCGCGAGCAGCTGCGTATCGCGCGCGGGTTGCCGATGTCCGTCCCGGAGGGGCCGGTGGTTCCTCGGGGATGGGCAATCGAGTGCCGCATCACCAGTGAAGATCCCGTCAACGGACTGCTGCCAAGCACCGGCACCATTCGGTGGATGGCGGTTCCGAGCGGGCCGGGTGTGCGATGGGAGACCGGCGTGGAGCAGGGGAGTGAGGTCACCTTGTTCTACGATTCGATGCTCGCCAAGCTGATCGCCACGGGCGCAAACCGGGCGAATGCCATCGACGTGATGCGGCGCGCCCTCGGCGAGCTGGTGATCGTTGGCGTGGCGACCAACGTGCCGTTCCATCTGTGCCTGCTCGCCGATCCGGAATTCGTCGCGGGCAAGATCGACATCCAGTTTCTCGAACGTCGCGCCGATCTGCTTTCACCTCCCGACGACGCCCCGACGCTGGAGCGGCTCGCCGTGCTGGTCGCGTTGCTTGCGGAAGAGCGCCGGACTTCGCGCGAGCCGACGACTCGCGGAGCGCGCGCAGCGTCGGGTGAGTCGACGAGCCTGTGGACGCAGGTCGCCCGCCGCGAAGCGATCCAGTGATCGAGGCCGCGGCTCCGGTGACGGTCCGCGCCATCGCTGCCGGCGGGGACGGTGTGGCCTCGCTCCCTGACGGGCGCGCGGTGTTCATTCCGCGCGCCGCGCCGGGCGATCGTCTCCAGCTGCGAGACGTGCGACGCCACGCCCGCTTCGCACGGGCCGAAATCGCGGAAGTGATCGAAGCGAGTCCGGATCGAATCACCCCGCCGTGCGTACACTACATCGCCGATCGCTGCGGTGGTTGTCAGGTGATGCACCTCAATGCCGCGGCACAGCGGGCGAGCAAGGCGCGCATCGTCGGCGATGCGATACGGCGCATTGCGCATCTCGACATCGCCGACCCCGACGTGGTGCCTCCTCCGGAGGCGTTCGGGTACCGCACCAAGGTCACGTTCACGTGGCAGCGCGGGCAGCTTGGTTACCATCGACTGCACGACGCTGCCGCGGTGTTCGACGTGCGGGAGTGTCTCATCGCTGATCCCGGCGTTCGCGAACTCCATGCGGCGCTCCGCGAGGCACGCCGGTACCTGCCACGAGGTCCGGCGCGCATCGTGCTTCGCATCGATCGGGATCGCGGAGCTCATCTCATCGTGGAGAGCCCACCGGGTGATGCGTGGACCGGTGCCAGACAGCTGCATGCTGCGTTGCGAGGTCAGGGCATGGAAGCCGTGGTCTGGTGGATCCCGGAAGGGGGTCAGCCCCGGGTCCTGGCCGGTGCGACTGCATCGTGGCCCGCGACGGTCTTCGAGCAGGTCCATCCGGCGATGGGGCGGACCGTGCGGCAGGCCGCGATCGAGGCGCTCGGCGAAGTTCGCGGCGCCGCGACATGGGACCTGTACGCTGGCATCGGTGAGACGACGGCAGAGCTCGCCGCGCGCGGCGCCGTGGTCGAAAGCGTCGAGCGTGATCCGCGGGCGGTCACGCTGGCGGAACGCGTCGGCCCCGCCGGTCCCACGCGTCATGCGGCGGATGTGGAGATGATGGTGGGGACGTTGGCTCCGCCGCGACTGATTCTCACCAACCCGCCGCGCACCGGCATGGCGGCATCGGTGGTGGAGGCGCTGCGCGAATCGGGCGCCGTCCGTCTGGTCTACATCTCATGTGATCCGGCTACACTGGCGCGCGATCTTGCGCGGCTCGGCCCGGCGTACCAGCTCCATACACTGCAGGCGTTTGACCAGTTTCCGCAGACGGCCCACGTCGAATGCGTCGCAGCGCTGGACCGCCGGTGAAGTACTTCGTCACGGTGGGCACGCGCGAGTTCGTTGTCGAGGTCGATGGGGCGGAGGTTCGCCTCGATGGTCAGTCCGTGGCGGCCGGGGTGGAGCATCTTCCCGGCACGCCAGAGGTGCGGATCACCCTGGATGGGCATGTCACGAGGGCGGCGGTGGAATTGACGGACGGCATGCTGTGGCGGCTCATCGACCGGAGTGTGGTCCGGGAGGTGACTGTCGAGGACGAGCGAACACGGCACATTCGGCTGCTCGGAGGCTCCGCCCGGGCGGCTGAGGGACATGCGACGCTCAAGGCTCCGATGCCCGGACTCGTGCTGCGGGTTCTGGTTGCCGCCGGGGACACCGTGGCGGCGGGCACGCCGCTGCTGGCCCTGGAAGCCATGAAAATGGAGAACGAGCTCAAGGCCGCAGGCCCGGGGGTGGTCTCGACGGTTCTGGTGCGGGCAGGGGAAGCCGTCGAAAAGGGGCAGAAGCTGCTGGAGTTCGCCCCGC
>JBOHRY010000047.1:0-4268 GCA_050732955.1 Gemmatimonadales bacterium
TCTCGCAACCGTTGCAGGCGATCCGTCCGGACCGGGAGCCCGGTGAGGGCGCCGAGCGAGCGAGCCAGCGTTTCTGCCTGATTGTACCCGCGCTGTTGCCGACGACGGCGCGCCAGCGGAATGGGTACCAGGTCGGCGTCGCGGGTATCCACCAGCGCGGTCATCCGCGTCGCGAAGACCTCGGCGAGCCGCCACCAGCCCGGGTACTTGAAGCGATGCACCAGCGGTCTCGCACTCCGGTCGAGCTGCACGGCACTTCGTACCGGGCCGAAATCCGGAGGCCAATCAGCGCAGACCCGGCACGCGAGACCGAGCCGGTCCGGTTCGCCACAACGCGAGCAGAACGGCGGGTCGATCGGGCGCCATCGCGCACGGCAAAGGTCGCAGACCAGCGGCTCGACCCCCGCGCGCACGGGACCCTCGCACGCCACGCATTCGGCCGGGAGAATCCACCGTTCTATCCGACCGAGTGTGTCAGCCCAGGCGACCATCGAGCGCCGCCTTCATCACTTCGACCGGAGGAGTCAGATCGGTAAACCAGTAACACCACGACGCCAGAGCTTGCGCCAGTAGCACCTCACGTCCGTCGACCGCGTCGATTCCGGCAGCGTGACACGCGCGGACCCACGCGGTGGGCCCAGACGCCACGTACACCAGGTCGAGCGCCGCCGTTCCGCGCTCGAGCGTTCGCGGCTCAACCGGCAATGCATCCGCCGCGTTCATCCCCAGCGGTGTGGTGTTGATCACCACCCGGCATTCCGACACCTCGGCAGCCGGCACACCAAGCTTGGCGGCCCACGCCGCGAACGCTTCGCCGCGCGCACGATCCCGCGAGCGGATCGCCAGGCGCGCTCCGCGCTGTACCGCCGCACCGACGACCGCGCGCGCACTTCCGCCGGTGCCGAGCAACCACCACGCATTGCCGGATCCGCCCAATCGATCGAGTGCCGCGAGAATTCCGTCGACGTCGGTATTGCCGATACGAGCCTCGCCGGAGGCCGCACCGAAGACGTTGGCCGAACCGAGTTGTTCGACCCGCTCGTCGCGAATCGCGGTCACCCCGGCGGCAGCCAGCTTGTACGGCACCGTGACGTTCCCGCCGCCACCGTCGCGCATCAGCGTCTGCATGACGTGCGGCAGCGCGTCCGCCTCGGGACGCAGCGAGACGTAGATCGCGTCGAGACCCGCGGCCTGAAACCCGGCACTGTGGAGCTGTGGCGACAGCGAATGCGCCACCGGGTCGCCGAGAACGGCAAAGACCCGTGTACTCGCCGAGATCTTCATCGCCGTCGTTCGGCGCGCATCCGCGCGATCGCGAGCGTCAGCAGTTCGTCGAGCAGTCGCGCCGTCTCGCGGTACCCGGCGACCTCACCGCCCATCGGATCCGGAACTTCGCTGCCGTCGTAGTCGCCGGCGTACTCCACCAGCGTGTACACCTTCTGCTCGCCGCCGAGTTCGGCGACGCGACGCGAGTGCGCTTCGCTCATCGTGAGGATCAGGTCCGCATCGCGCACCTGGTCGGCGGTCAGCATCCTGGCGCGGTGGCTGGAGAGATCGAGGCCGCGTTCCAGTGCCACGAGGTACGAGCCTTCCGATGCCGGCGTGCCGTCCCAGGCGGCGATCCCAGCCGATTGCACCGACGTGTCGGCGAATTCCGGCAGACGCTGGAGCTTGTCCGCCAGGATCGCCGCCGCCAGCGGCGAGCGGCAGGTGTTACCCGAACACACCAGCAGAATGTTCATCGTGGAAAGCTAGGCGTGATCACGGTGCGCTTGAACCGGCGCGGCGACGAAGCTCCCGACGCGGGATGGCACCTTCCCGGATCAGGCGCGGCACCGGCCCGGTGCAGTCCACCAGCGTGGAAGGCGGGACGTTGCCGAGCGTTCCGCCGTCGAGCACGAGGAGCTCTCCCGATGCCACGGCCTCGGGAAACGACTGCGCGATTGCTTCGGGACCGGGTGCCGTCGCTCGCCCAGGCCGATTGGCCGACGTTGACGTCAGCGGCTGGCGGAGGTGTCCCAGCAGCCGCGCAACGGCTCGATGCGAGGTCCACCGTACGGCGATGCCGCCCTCGGGGCCCCGAAGCAAGTCCGGCAGCCTCCCTTCGCCGCCCCGAAGCACCAGTGTCAGCGGACCCGGCCAGAACTCGCGCGCCAGCACTCTCGCCGCGGTGCTGAGCGACAGTCCAACGGCGGCGAGCATTTCGAGACCATCAACCAGGAGAAGTAAGGGCTTGCCAGCTGGCCTTCCCTTGAGCCCGGCCAGACGCTCGAGCGCCACGGCGTTGGCAAACGACCCGAGTCCGTATACCGTCTCGGTCGGATAGGCGAGCGAATAATTGGCGTCGAGGTGAGCGCGCACCAGATCCGCTATCTGATCCACGTCGGCATCGGACCTGAACGGCAGGATCACGGTTGCTCGGCGTACCAGGCCGCGAGGTCGAGATCGTGCGCGGTCGTGATCTTGAGATTGCGAGGCGACCCGGGGAGAAGGTCCACCGGCTCCGCCAGCCGCTCGACGAGTGCCGCATCATCGGTCCCCAGGTAGTGCTCGGCGCGCGCGGCGCGGTGAGCCCGCTCGAGCACCGCTCGCGGAAAGGTCTGCGGCGTCTGGGCGCACCAGAGACCGTGACGATCAACCGTTGACAGCACCTGCCCGAACTCGTCGGCGCGCTTGATCGTCTCGGGCATCGGCAAGGCGGGCACCGCCCCGCGACCGCGGCGCGCCGACGCGATCCCACCGTCGATCATCGCGCGCGTAGGAAAGGGTCGAGCACCGTCGTGAACCAGGACCACGGCACAAACTTCTGGCAACGCCGCGAGTCCCGCGGCGACCGAATCCTGACGCTCCTCGCCGCCAGCCACGATCGTCATGCTCCCACCGGCAAGCTTGTGGAGCCACTCTGGCGGCTCAGCCGCGTCAGTCGGTGAAAGGACCACCGCGATATGCGCGACATCCGGATGCGAAGCGAACGGCCGGATCGCGTGCAGCAGGACCGGCGACGTCCCCAGCAGTTGGAACTGCTTCGGGATTCCCGTGCCGAACCTGGTACTCCGACCGGCAGCCACCACGATCACTCCGGCGTCAGGCGGCAAGAGCGCGCACCAACTCGTCCACGTGATCCAGCCCGCGGTGTTGCATGCCGGGGACTCGCGCCGACGACCGCGAGGATCCGTACGAAGCGACAAACCCGAGTCGCAGCGCCTCGCCGAGTCGGCGCTCGAGCCCTCCGATCGGTCGAATCTCGCCGCCCAGCCCGAGCTCGCCCAGGAAAATGGCGTTTGCCGGCGTCGGCCGATCGTGCATCGACGACAACAACGCCGCGGCGACTGCAAGGTCAGCGCCGGGTTCAGTCAACCGCACGCCAGCGGTCACCTGAACGAAGACATCGCGCGTCGCGAAGGAAGCGTCTGCGCGGCGTTCAAGAACCGCGAGGATCACCGCCAGCCGCTTGGGATCCACTCCGGTCGCGACACGCTGCGGCGTCCCGTATCCCGATGGCGCCGCCAGTGCCTGCACCTCGACCAGGACCGGACGCGTCCCTTCCATGAGCGCCGTGACAGCGCTTCCCGGCGTCCCTTCGGCGCGCGCGGCGAGGAATACCGCGGACGGATTCGCCACCGCAACCAACCCGCGCTCGGTCATCTCGAATACACCCAGCTCGTCCATCGAACCGAAGCGGTTCTTGGTGGCTCGAAGCAATCGATAGTCCAGTGCCGCTTCACCCTCGAAGTACAACACCGTGTCCACGATGTGTTCCAGCGTCTTCGGGCCGGCGATGCCACCGCCCTTGGTGACGTGACCCACCACGATCACCGCGATACCGGTGTCCTTGGCGAACCGCATCAACTGGCCGGCGCACTCGCGCACCTGACCGACGTTGCCAGGCGCACTTTCCAGGGTTTCGGTGAAGACCGTCTGGATGGAATCGAGGATCAGCACGGAAGCGTCCATCGCTCGCGCCGACTGGAGCACCGATTCCAGTCGCGTCTCGCCGATGACGCGCACTTCGCCGGCGATGTCGCCGAGACGGTCGGCACGCAAGCGGAGCTGTTCGGCGGACTCCTCGCCGCTGGCGTATAGGACGGCATGCCCGCGCGACTCGAGGCGCGCCGCCGCCTGCAGTAGCAGGGTCGACTTGCCGATGCCCGGCTCGCCGCCGATCAACGTCATTGACCCCGGCACGATCCCGCCGCCGAGCACGAAGTCGAGTTCGGGAAGTCCGGTGACCCAGCGATCCAGTCGTTCGGTCACGACGTCACGCAGAC
>JBOHRY010000048.1:0-16275 GCA_050732955.1 Gemmatimonadales bacterium
GGCTGCATGGCCGTCGCCGGGTTCCCGCTTCTTGGGCATGGGTCCAAAGTAATGAGAAAACGCGTCGCTGCGGGGCGGTGGGAGCGGTCGCCGCTTGACGTGACAGGGTGAAATCGGATAACTTGCCGTGCTGCCGCGCCTGCGCCCCCGGGTTGTTCGGGGCGCGACAATATAACGGGGGCGTAGCTCAGTTGGGAGAGCGCGTGAATGGCATTCACGAGGTCAGGGGTTCGATCCCCCTCGCCTCCATTGAGGAAGGCCTTAAGAGTTAAGCATTGGGCGTTAGGGGTGGGTCGGGAAGGACTCCCCGGATCGGCAAGAATCTCGGCGTCACGACCTAACGCCAAATGCTTAACGCCTAACGCCTTCCGGATCGTTTGACGGCCGGGTAGGTTCCGCCGCACGCGGGAATAGCTCAGTTGGTAGAGCACAACCTTGCCAAGGTTGGGGTCGCGGGTTCGAGTCCCGTTTCCCGCTCTCCCGGGTAGATTGGTGGGAAGGGATAGCGATCCCTTGGGGGCTTTGCCCCCTCGGGACAGGACGTCGCGGGGTGGAGCAGTCTGGTAGCTCGCCGGGCTCATAACCCGGAGGTCGTGGGTTCAAATCCCACCCCCGCCATGGAAGAAAGAGTTAGGCGTTAGGCATTAAGCGTTAGGTCTTTGCGCGAGATGGCCGCAGGCCCGGATAGCTCTTATCGCAGCATCCCTAACACTTAACGTCTAACGTCTAACACTTTCCCCGGGCGGTTAGCTCAGTTGGTTAGAGCGCTACGTTGACATCGTAGAGGTCACAAGTTCGAGTCTTGTACCGCCCATGGAGAGATACAGGCGCCCGCTGTTGAGGCATCGTAACGCCTAATACCTCCCTATGCGGGTCCATAGCTCAACTGGATAGAGCATCTGACTACGGATCAGAAGGTTGGGGGTTCGAATCCCTCTGGGCCCATCGAAGCGATCGCCGCTCGGTCGATCGCGCTCAGCTGATCGGAGACACAGCACCAACGTGGGCCGATTCTCCTTCACTATCCTCGCCATCCTCATCGCTGGCACCGCCTGCCACTCAAGCGCGGCCCCGGGCGACTATCTCTTTCTCTGGGCCGGTGATTCGGCCGGGAAAGCGAGCGACTTTCTCGCGGTGATCGATGCCAACCCCGGCTCGCCGCACTACGGGGTGGCGCTCGCGTCGATCCCGGTCGGCATGGCCGGAACGCATCCCCACCACACCGAAGCGATGATGCCGGCCGATGATCATCTGCTGGCGAATGGTTTCCATGCCGGACGCAGCTGGCTCTTCGATCTCTCCCAACCGCAGAAGCCCAGGATCCTGACGGCGTTTGGCGACCTGGCGGGGTTCAGTCACCCGCATACGTACGTGCGGCTCGCCAACGGCAATGTCCTGGCCACCTTCCAGTATCGCGCGGATTCCGGCGCGATGGCGACGGAGGCACGGCACGACGGCATGTCGATGGGCGGCAATCACACCACGGGCGGCCTGGTCGAGATGGACGAGCGCGGCCAGGTCATTCGCAGTGCCTCCGCGAGCGACACGACCGTATCCGATCGGCGGATTTATCCGTACAGCGTGCTCGCCATTCCTGCGATCGATCGGGCGGTGTCGACGTCCACCGACATGGACCAGGCGGACTCGACGGCCACGTCGCAGTGGGTGCAGTTCTGGCGGCTCTCCGACCTCACGCTGCTCAAGACTATCGCGCTCGAGCCGGGTCCGCGCGGCGACGAAAATCGATACACCGGCGAACCGCGGCTGCTCCCCGATAGCAAGAGCGTCTACATCCACACGTTCGACTGCGGCCTCTACCTCGTGCGCGACATCGACACGGAAAAGCCGACGTCGGCGCTGGTGAAGACCTTCGATGGGAAAAATTGTGGAGTGCCGATCCTGACCGGCCACTACTGGCTGCAGACGGTGCCGGAGACCCATTCGCTTGTTGCCGTAGACATCGCCGACCCGGAACATCCGCGCGACGTATCGACGGTTTCTTTCGGCGCCGACGAAGCCCCGCACTGGATCGCGATCGACGCAACCGGCCGGCGCGTGGTGCTCAACTCGGCGGGGAGCCGTGGGGATCGTCTGTTCATCGTAAACCTCGATCCCGCGACCGGAGCGCTGT
The DNA here is from genome assembly GCA_050732955.1 of Gemmatimonadales bacterium. Taxonomy (GTDB): domain Bacteria; phylum Gemmatimonadota; class Gemmatimonadetes; order Gemmatimonadales; family GWC2-71-9; genus Palsa-1233. The sequence goes on from JBOHRY010000048.1 coordinate 2,132, forward strand.
CACTCGACAATCGCTTCCGCGACCCGGGGAGCAATCGCGCCGGCATTTCGTTGCGTGGCAAGCGCTGGCCGCATGGGTTCAGTGGCGTGGCCGCGCCGCACGGCACGGTGTTTTCGCGCTAGACGGTGGGTGGTGGTTCCGCCCAGGCCGGGAGAGCTGCCAACGGCGCCGGAATCCGGCTATGTTGGCCGTCCCGCAATGGTCCCGACGCATCGGGTTGAGCGGCGCGACTCAGCTGAGAGGTTTTCAGCGCTGAGTGTGTAGGTTCAAGAATTACAGGAATTTCGGGGCGTAGCGCAGCCCGGTTAGCGCGCCTGCTTCGGGAGCAGGAGGTCCGGGGTTCAAATCCCCGCGCCCCGACTGATTGTGCTGAGAAGCGAAAGCTTCGATCGATTTAGCGCGATGATCTCGTCCGCATCGTCGCCTTCCCGCGCGCAGAGCGAGTGGGCTTTACGATCGCACCACTTCTGGCTACACCGCGCGTTACGCTAAGCACTTCTTTCGGATACCGGGCGGCGACACGAATGAGCGTTCGCGCCGCGCCGGTCGGCGCCCGGCGGCCCTGTTCCCACTCCTGTAGCGTACGCACACTCACGTCGAGCACTTTCGCAAACTGAACCTGGGATAGTTTCGTCCGTTTGCGCGCCTCGATCACCGCCACCCGTTCCGCGCCGAGCACATCCGCAGCGGTGTACTGCCGGCTCGGCTTCGTCTCGCCGCGCTCAATCGCGCGCATTTCGAGCAGACTAGCCTTGAGGTCGTCAAATTGCGTGTTGCGCTTCGTCGTGCTCGCCATCGTCGTCATGTCCTGTTTCAAGTAGGGGCGACCGTTTGTCGTTTCCATTTCGGTCCGTTTGCCACGCCGCTCAATCGATGAGCATAGCGAGTTGCCGATACTGCGCCGGGGTGAGATCATCGCGCTCATTCTTCGCGAATAGCAGCAGGAGAAAGGTCTTCGCGCCATCGGAACGAATCGCGTAAATCACTCGCAGTCCGCCCCGCTTCCCACGGCCTGAGCCGGGGATGCGCAACTTTCGAAGTCCGCCGCTACCTGGAATCACATCCCCAGCTTTCAGGTTCTCCATCAACGCCTCAGCCACGGCTTCCCGATCCGCCGACGTCAGCAGGCGATTCGCCGCCTTGGTGAAAACAGAGGTTTCAACGAACGTCGTTTCCACGAGACAATATACGTCATTGACGTATAGTGTCAAGCGCCCGTTGCGGAGGATATTTCGGGAGCAGGAGTTTCCGGGTGGAGCTGCGGCCGCTCGGCGGCCTCGCTCGCTTTCGGCTCAAATCCCGGCACCCCGACGTGAGAAACTGGTCAGCGCGACGGCTTCCCGCGCACCTTCCGTGAGCCGGCCGCTCAGCGCGATGGCTTCGCCTTCGCCGCTCCCTTCCCCTCCCCCTTCGACGAACGGATCACCAATGGCCCGCGCCCTGCCCGCGGAAACGGCAACGGATTCTTCGCAATCGCCAGAGCGACCAGTGCCACGACCTCCGGCCGCTTCAGCGTCGCGGCACGCTCCACCGGAATGAACCGCACGAGCTTCGCCGACCCTTTCAACAACTTCAGCGGATCCGGTAATTCCTTCCCGCGGCTCAGGTACAGCGCCACCCCATCGGCGTTGGCGCGGATTGCCAGCACGCCGTCGTACCCGTTCGCATTTGGCGAGTAGCTGAGCACGATCCAGTCGGTGTACTCATAGGCCAGCTCCCACGCTGTGGGGACCCGCTCGAGCAGCCAGCGCCGCATCGTCCCGATCAGGCGTTGATGCGCCGGCGCGTGCCTGGCGATGAGATCGCGCAAGCCACTCTCCGCCTCGCGGCGCTCGGCCGGCGATTGCGTTTCCGACGATGATGTGGGCATCCATGCACTCCGATTCCGTGAGGTACGTCAACACGGATGGATGCCCGCCCGGGCACCCATCCGTCGCTCGACCGCCCTGCCCTACTCCGACATCGGGAAATTCTGCTGGAACCACTTCTCCCAGCGCGGCTGCTCGCGCGTCACCGTCGCCGGACCATGCTCACCATACATGTAGACGTGCATCGCCACCATCACCGGGCCACCAGGGTAGCCCGCGATTCCGAGTGCCGCGACACCGGGGCCGGGCGTGTCGAGGCGGATGAGCGCGTCGAACGGATCGCGCGTGGCATACTCCACCACGCCACTCATCGCCGGTAGGCCGGCCGGCGCACTCCACTTCTGGCCCACCTTCATCTTGCCGAGCCCGAGTGCCTGAGTGAATGTGTCCCACGCTTCCGCCTCGGCGCCTTTGCCCGAGCCGGTCCACTTCATGAACGTCGCGGGCTGCCCACGGAAATGGGTGAGGTAGATCCGCAGGATCTCGAGGAAGCTCGCGAACCCACCCTTCGCCGCTTCGAGCTGGTTGTCCCAGTCAGCGTTGCTCGCGAAGAGACTCTGCACGATACGGACAACGCACACGCCACCTCCCTTGGCCTCAACCGTCCACTCGCTCGCGATAGGCGGCGATCCCGGCATCCAGCCATCGGCCTCGGTGGCGTACATCCGCGGCGGATCGTACACCGTGACGGCCGAGCGCGGTTCGATCCCGCCGGCGAAATGAATCGTGAGCGCAACCGGCTTGCCGTTCTCCTCGTCGAACGTGACCGGAACGAACCAGGAGGCAATCCCAGGTGCAGTTCCGATCGCATTCCACACTTCTTCCGGTGTGCCGGGCACCTCGAACTCGACCTTAATAGAACGACGGCCCGACGGCTCCACGTTGATTCCCATGATCACTGCTCCTTGGGTTTTGATTGCTGAGGAAGAGGGTGCGCCACGACAACCAGCCGATGGGCTCGGCCGCCGGGCGCGTCGGCATCGTGATACTTCGCGACGAGTTGCGCGATGGACTGCGCCAGCTCGTGAGTGAACGCGGCTCGCTCGGCGGCGGAGCGGAACCGGACTTCGGTGTCGATCGACAGGGTGGCGAGCCGCTTGCCGGCGTCCTTCGCCCGCCGGACGAGGTCACCCATTTCCCGGACGATGCGGGCGCCGAGGGCGATCAGGTACCCCGCCGAGAGTCGATCGAGCCGCGCATTCGGGTCGGCTCCCACCGCCCCCATCGCCGCAGGGCTCACGACGTACTGGGCGGCGGTCGCCTCGAACAAGCGCTCCGTGATCCCGCCCCATTGGCGTTGCGCCGCGACCCGCACCAGCCCGTGCGCCGCGAGGGCGTTCAGGTGGTAGGTGACCTTCTGGCGCGCCAGGCCGACTCGCCCGGCGAGCGTTGCCGCCGACGCGGGTGCCCCCAGCTCGGCGAGAATCCGGCTCCGGATCGGCTCGAGCGCGACCGTGGCGGCCGCGGGATCTTCGATGACTTCGATATCGAACATGGGGGGAGTCTACCTTTGACAACTTTTCTTGTCAAGAGCGCTGCTGAATCCACGTTCGGCCCGAAGGACTGCGGTCCCGCGATTGTCGGAACGAGCGAATGCCGACGCAGACCGATTAATCTCACATGCAGACGAAACGACGGAGCTTCAATGCCACTCGCAATCGCCCCGATGACGTCCGATGACTGGCCCGCTGTTGCTCGCATTTACGAGGAAGGAATTGCGACCGGCAATGCGACGTTCGAAACGACTGCACCAACCTGGGACAGTTGGACCGCGAAGCACCTGGAGAAAGCACGCTTGGTCGCCCGGATCGGGGACCGGGTGGCCGGTTGGGCTGCACTGTCCGGGGTTTCGGATCGCTGTGCCTACGCTGGCGTGGCCGAGGTCAGCGTGTACGTCGCGGCCGAGGCACGTGGACAGGGCATTGGAAAGGGCCTTCTCCGAGCACTGATCGAAGCGTCGGAAGCAGCTGGCATCTAGACCCTTCAGGCAGGTCTCTTCCCTGAAAACGAGCCAAGTCTTGCGATGCATCTGGCCGCTGGCTTCCGGCAAGTCGGCCGTCGAGAACGGTTGGGAAAGCTCGCCGGCCGCTGGCGCGACACATTGCTCCTCGAACGACGCAGCGACGTGGTCGGCAATGCCTGACGCGTCGGCCGCGTTGACAAATCAATGTTCGTTGATATACATTCCTGCCATGACTGCCACGGTCGTCGACCTCGAAGCCGCAGCGAAGCGCTTCCAGGCACTCTCTGATCCCACCCGCCTTCTGATCGTCGGAATGCTGATGCACGGCGAACGATGCGTGTGCGAGCTGATGAGCGAACTTGATGCCGCGCAGTCTCGCCTGTCGTTCCATCTCCGCGTTCTCAAGGAGGCGGGATTGGTCACGGCCCGTCGCGAAGCGCAATGGATGTACTACTCGCTCCGTCCCGAGGGAATTTCCGAAGCCGTCGAAGTGCTGACGATGACTCCGCCCGCGTGGAAGCGCGCTGCGGCGAAGTGCTGTTGAGTTTTCCGTGATGTGTATATCAACGTTTCTTGATAGCGAGGTGGGTCGTGGCCAATGAGATCAAGGAAATCGTCCGGGACCGATATGCAGCGGCAGCGCTCCGGGTCAGAGCGGGGGAATCGAACGGTTGCTGTGGCGGAAGCGGATCGTCGGGTTGCCGCGACCCGATTACCTCCAATCTCTATGGCGAGTCCGAAACGGCGTGTCTTCCGCAGGACGCCGTGCTTGCCTCACTCGGATGCGGTAACCCGACCGCACTTGTTGAATTGCGCGAAGGCGAAACGGTGCTCTACCTGGGCTCGGGTGGCGGCATCGACGTATTGCTTTCCGCCAAGCGCGTAGGATCGACCGGCAAGGCCTACGGATTGGACATGACGGACGAGATGCTTGCGCTCGCGCGAGCGAACCAGGCCAAGGCCGGCGCGACGAATGTCGAGTTTCTCAAGGGCGACATCGAACACATCCCACTCCCCGACAACTCCGTCGATGTCATCATTTCCAATTGCGTCATCAACCTCTCGGCCGACAAGCGCACCGTGATGACGGAGGCATTCAGGGTGTTGAAGCCCGGCGGACGGTTCGCGGTATCCGACGTCGTTGTTCGGGGCGAACTACCGCCTGAGATTCGCCGGAGCATGGAACTATGGGTCGGCTGCGTTGCCGGTGCATTGTCCGAAGCGGATTTCCTGAGCTATCTCGGCGATGCCGGTTTCATTGACGCGAGCATCGAAGCGACGCGCGTCTACGAGTTCGAGGATGCGAGCGCGTTCCTTCAGCAGTCGGGCGAACATAGCGAAGTGCTGGCCCGCGAAGTTGGCGGTCGCGTCCTGGGAGCCTTCATCCGCGCGACCAAACCCGTGGCGAAGAGTTGTTGCGGTCCCGAATGCTGCGCGCCAACAGCGTGATTCGACCGCGGCTCGCAGCCGAGGCACTCGGCACGTTTTTCCTCGTGCTGATCGGGCCGGGGGCGGCCAGCGTGAACGCTTTCACCCATGGGGCAGTGGGTGACGTGGGCGTAGCACTCGCCTTTGGATGCGTGCTGGTCGCTGGTATTTACGCGCTCGGCCACATCTCTGGAGCGCACTTCAATCCTGCCGTCACGATTGGCTTTCTCATCGCCCGTCGGATGCCCAGGCGGGAGGTGGTCCCGTATATCGCGGCGCAACTTCTTGGTGCGACTGGCGCTGCATTCGGACTGCGGTATGCGCTAGGCAACGCAGCAAATGCAAGCGCCACGCTGTCGAGCGTTCCAACGGGACCAGCGCTCGCAATTGAAATCGCGCTGACCGTCTTCCTCATGCTCGTCATCATGGCCGTCGCAACGGACGACCGTGTGGCCGGTCCGGTCGCAGGGGTGGCCGTCGGTCTGGCCGTCTGCGGCGATGCGCTCGTGGGCGGGCCGCTCACTGGCGCAAGCATGAACCCTGCGCGCTCGTTCGGCCCGGCACTCGCGACGGGGCAATGGGCGAGTCATTGGATCTACTGGGTTGGCCCGATCGTCGGCATCTGAGTGGGCCGATGGTCACGCTGATTCACGGTGCGCCAACGCTCAACACGTTGTACTGGACCGCGGATCGGCCGGACACATTCTGCAAGCAGATGGCGGAGCGCATCAGGGCGCATCCTGGCGACGTGGTCGCGTTTGGTCACACGCACCTGTCATGGCATCGGGAGATCGACGGAGTCCATTTCGTAAACACCGGTTCCGTCGGCCGGCCAAAGGACGGGGACCCGCGCGCCGAATATGTCATGCTGACGATGGCGGCCCAGAGTCAGACCACGGTCGGATTTCACCGGGTTGAATACGATGTGGAGAGGGCGGCGACGGCCATTCTTGCAACCACACTGCCCCCGGCGTTCGCGGATTTCTTGCGCCGAGGCGGCGCAAGCGGCGCATGACCGGCACGGGGGACGGATGGTTCAATCTCGCCGCCGTGTGGTACGTCGCGGTAGGTCAGTTCATTGTCTGGCTGGATATACTTGAGCATGGACCTGCCGGAAGCGCCGCACATCGCAAACATCGTCATCCTCCTGATCGCCATCGCGACCGGCGTTGCCCTCGCTTCGCGCTGGCTGCGGGTGCCCTACACCGTCGCCCTCGTCGTCGCAGGCCTTGCACTCGGCACGCTCCACGCCGTTGCGGCACCGCACCTTACCAAGGACCTCGTTTTCGCAATCTTTCTTCCCGGCCTGGTGTTCGAGGCAGCATTCCATCTTCGATACGACGACGTGCGCCGCGATGCGGCATCAGTTATCGCCCTGGCGATTCCCGGTGTGGGGATCGTTCTTGCCTTGACTGCCGTCGCGCTGGTCGGTGGAAGCAAGGTGCTGGGCATCATCGACGCCTTCGGCTGGAGAGAAGCACTCGTCTTCGGATCACTCATTGCCGCCACTGATCCGATCGCCGTCGTCGCGCTCTTTCGTTCTCTCGGCGCGCCGCCCAGACTGACGATGCTGATGGAAGCGGAGAGCCTGCTGAATGACGGGACGGCCATTGTCTGCTTTGGATTGGTAGTCGCGGCAACAGCTGGAGCACCGATTGGCGCCGCGACCCTGCTTCTCACGTTCGGAACGGTCGTGGGCATCGGCGCTGCAATCGGCGCGCTGCTGGCCTATGGGCTTTGTCAGGTCTCCCGGCGCATCGATGACCCGATGGTGGAGATCACGCTGACAGCGATGGCCGCATATGGCTCGTTCGCTCTCGCCGAGCAATTGGGCGGATCGGGCGTGATTGCCACCGTCGTGGCGGGATTGCTTTGCGGAAACTACGGCGTCTCGGTCGCGATGTCGGCGGCAACACGGGCGGCGGTGACATCGTTCTGGGAGTACGGCGCATTCCTGCTCAACTCCGTGGTCTTTCTCCTGATCGGCTTTGAAGTCCGGCTGAGTGCGCTAGCGGCAGCGTGGCCGCTCATTCTGCTCGCGACCGTGGCCGTCCTTTTCGCTCGCGTCATCGTAATTTCGGGAACCGTGGCGTCGGTCTTGCGAACGGTGCATCGCATCGAGCCCGCCTGGATTGCACCGCTCACATGGGGCGGGCTGCGCGGAGCGCTTTCAATGGTGCTGGCGCTTTCCCTTCCGGCAGACTTTCCGCGAAGGGAGCTGGTCGTTACCACAACGTTCGGGGTGGTAATCGCCTCGATCATTGTTCAAGGCACGACAATGGCGCCGCTGCTGCGTCGCCTCCGATTGGTCCGCAAGGATGCCTCGACGCACGCGATGCACTGACGAGATTCCAATCCGGAGAATGCCATGGATCCACAGCTGAGCGCTGCGGCAATCGCCCTCCTGTTCGGTGCCGCGAAGATCGGACTGATTGGAACCGTGGGCTTTGCCATCGCCTGGGTCCGGGCAAGAGCAAGAATCCGCACACTGGAAGCCGCCGCCTCACACCAGATCGCAGGAGCCACTGATGAGCGCCTGGAGCGACTGGAACAGTCCGTCGAGTACGTGGTCGGTCAACTCGACCGGATCGCCGAAACTCAGCACGAGCTGCAGCGGCAACTTCCCCCGCCTGAACGGCATCGGGAGTGAGGTCGCTGGGATCACTTCCCGGCGCTGAACGGGCAAGAGCAGCCCGCGAGGAACCCATCAGCCGATCCCTCGCGGACAATCGACGACCCACTCGCGCCACTACTTGCGCGGCAGCGAGCGAATCCACTCGGTGAGTGTCAGCGCGTGGATCCCGTATCGTTGTTCGTTCCTCGCGATGTCCACCGAGTAGCCGACCCTTTCGAACCATTCCGTCATGAGCGCCACGTCTTCGCTCTGCTTGCGTACCTCGTCGATAGGAATGCGCTGATAGGTGAGTGCGTTGCCGACAAATTGCGAGAGCGCCGACGCCGCCTCGGTCATCGTGACGGCGTCGCCGGCAATATCGACCTCGACGTTCCGCATCGTGTCGGCATCGGCAAAGGCCTTCGCACCGAACTTGCCGATGTCGTCGACGGCAATCATCTGCAACTTCGTGTCGGGCGCAAGACCCATGGCCAGCTTGTCACCGGCGAGCGACCACGGAGAGAGCAGGTTCTCCATGAAGAACACCGGGCGGATGATCGCGTACGACGGGAAAGAGAGTGCCTTGACCGTCTGCTCGATACGGAACTTGTTCTCGAAGTGCGGAATGCCGGTACCCTTGTCGGCCGAACTGACGGAGGCGTACACGAAGCGCTGTACGCCCTTGTCGCGGGCGAGCTGCGCGAGACGCTTGCCCTGGACTTCCTCCTTCTCGACGCCCGCTTCCCAGGTGTTCTGCACCGAGTAGACGCCCCACGCACCGCCGAGCGCGCGCGCCAGCGAGGCGCCGTCGTCGAGATCACCCGCGACGATTTCAGCGCCGGCTGCCGCAAGGGCCTTGGCCGCCTCGGACTCGGGCCTGCGGGTGAGGGCGCGAAGCTTGAATCCGCCGCGCTTCGCGAGGTGACGCAGCGTCGCGCCGCCCTGGTGGCCCGTCGCGCCCGTGATCAGGATCAGTTTGTCAGGCATGTGCATTCTCCAGTGAATTGGTCAGCGTGTGGCGTGGGGGCCGTCAAGGGAATCCGCCCGAGGTGTGCCGGCCGACATCCTGCCGGCCGGCTAATGCGGCGCGCGCGGTCGAGGCAAACGCCCGCGCGACCGGATCACGACCGTCTGCGATGCGAGCCCATCGGCACGAGCTGTCAGGCGGATGTCGCCGGGCGCCGTGCCGGCCTGGACGATCACCTGCGCGAGCCCATTGAAGACGCTGCGCTGCCAGTGCGCCTCAACGGATCTGCTCGGGAAGTCGAGGCTCACGCCCTTGTTGACCCCACCCGGCCCGTCGTTGTTGCGCACGATCACTGCGATCGTATTGTCGCCGACGTGGAGGAGCTTTCCCACGTCGAATCCGGGCGACGCCTGCCAGTCGTGCGATTCGCCCGCCAGCTTGCCATTGACGTAGACCCAGCCGGCGTCGTCAATCATCCCGAAGCGGAGCACGATACTCCCCGCTGCGAGGTCTTCCGGCGCAATCGAAACCCGGGTCCGGAAAACCGCCGAGCTGTGCTGGGGGAGTGAACCGGTGCTGCCGTCGACGTCGACCGCCTGCCATCCCGCGTCGGCATGATTCTCGGAAACCTCGGGACCGGCGGTGTCGGACGCGACGGCGTGCATTCGCCAGCCCCTCAGTGCAACGACACGATCGCGCGTGTGGTTGAGATAGACATCGGGCTCGTGTGACGAGGGATCGCCGTTCCCGACGCCGAGGATCTTCCCCGGTCCGCCCACGTCGAAGTGCACCAGGTTTTGCGCCACAGGCACGACGCGTCCGTGCGAATCGGTGACGGCAACGGTGACGACGCTGAGATCTTCACCGTCTGGGTTGATCGTCGCGCGGTCGGGCGTGAGCGTGACCGCGGCGGGAGCGCCGGTGGTCTCGACCGAATCGACACCGGCGAGAATGCCGTGCCGGTAGCCGCGCGCCACCAACGTGCCCGGCGCGTACGGGACGTTCCACTCGACGTGCGAATAGCGGGGCATCGTCTTCCGGCCGAGGCTGGTGCCGTTGAGGAAGAGTTCGACCTCCTCGAGGTTGCCGAAGCACCAGACGTCGATCTTCTCTCCCGCGCGACCCGGCCAGTTCCAGTGCGGCAGGATGTGGAGCACCGTCGTGTCGCCCCACCACGCCTTGTAGTAGTAATAGTTGTCCTTCGGAAAGCCGGCGATGTCGATGATGCCGTAATTCGCGTTGATGTCCGGCCAGTCGTTCTCTCCCCGATAGTCGAAGCCGGTCCAGGCGAATCCGCCGGAAAGCCACGGACGCGTCGCGTAATAGCTCCACCACCGTTCGGCGGTGCTGACGCCGGGGCGCGCGTTCGTGCTGTCGTCGTAGGCGGTGCGATAGCCGCGGGCGGGGTCGGCGGTATAGATCCCGCGCGTCGTGATCGTGCTGGCGGTTTCCGTCCCGATATTCGGTTGCCGCGGATGCGCGGCGTGGTAGGCCTCCATCACGCTGCCGGTGTGATAATTCCAGCCGCGGACGTCGGTGACGCTGTTGGCGCCGGTGAACTCGTTCCCGACACTCGCCGCATACGTCACATCCCGCGACGGATCGAGCTGGTGGACCAGCCGCTGCATCGTGCGTGCAACACGCGCGGCCGTCGGCGTGCTCTGGAGCGGCTCTTCATTGCCGAGTGACCAGAGGAATACGCTGGCGTGATTGCGATCGCGGCGAACCTGGTTCGACAGCAGCGCCAGGTCCTGCGCGTCGCTCGCGAAGACGCGACTTTCATCCAGCACCAGCATCCCGAGTGAGTCGCAGGCTTCGAGGAGTTCCTCGGTCGGCTCGTTGTGCGCGGTGCGCAGCGCATTGGAGCCCATCGCCTTGAGGGTCCGGATCCGGAAGTATTGCAACGCGTCAGGGAGCGCCGTCCCGACACCGGCGTGATCCTGGTGATCGGCGGTCCCCTTGACGGCATATGGCCGCCCGTTGAGCAGGAGGCCCCGATTGGCGTCGAATGCAAGTGTACGGATGCCGAACACCGTCGCGACGCTGTCGATGGTCCTTCCCGCCGATCGCACGATGGTGATGAGGGTGTAGAGACGCGGCGCCTCGGGTGACCAGAGGAGCGGCGCGGCAACGACGGCCTGCTGGTGCGTGGCCACGTTGCTGGAAGCGCTGACTGTCGCAACACCGTTGGTCGTGGCAACGGTCTTCCCGGCCGGATCGAGGATCCTCGATTCCACCACTACGCCAGCGCGTGTCGTCAGCGAATTGTCGAGCTGCGACTCGATGTGGATCTGTGCCGGGCCACGCGGGACGTTGTTCGCGAACCGGCTGTACACGAAGATGCCGTCGGGTGCGATCGCCACTGGCGCGGTCTTCACCAGCCAGACGTGGCGATAGATCCCCGCGCCTTCGTAGAACCACCCTTCGAAGTCCGACGCGTCGACGCGCACCGCAACGGTGTTCCTGCCGCCGTAGTGAACGACGTCGGTGACGTCGTACCGAAACGAGCTGTATCCCCTCGGCTGGCGGCCGACGAGTACGCCGTTCACGTAGACGAGGCTGTTGCGGAAGACACCGCCGAACTCGACCCAGATCCGTTTGCTGCTGTCTTCAGTGGCAAGGGTGAAGGAGCGGCGATACCACCCGATGCTGTTCTCGGCGAAGTGCGCGCCGATCGGTTTGTATCCGTGGTCGGCGGGTGCGGTGCTGTCGAACGGAAGGGCGACCACCCAGTCGTGGGGGAGGTTGATCGTTGCCCAGGCACTGTCGTTGAATTCCTGCTGTGCCGGACCGGTGCTGACGCCGAGGTTGATGGGGGCCTCGCCGGTACCCCAATCATCGCCGAGGTGGAATTTCCAGCCGAAATCGAGCAGCAGCCGTTGCCGCGGCAGCTGTTGGGCACAGACCGGCGCAACTCCGGCGAGGAGGATGAAGATCGCGAGAGGATGCGCACGAGTCATCGTACGAACGTCGCCTGCATCATGCTGACCCAGCCGTGAGGATCGAGCATTACGTCGGTGGGTTCGGAGCCCACCGGAAACGTGAACTCATTGTGCTGCTTGTCGATGACGATCCTGAGTGGTCCGCTCGCGCCTTGACCAGCCGCACCACGGCTCCCGCCCGCACCCCGACCGCCTCGCCCTGCCCCACGCCCGGCGGTATCGGCGCGTGATGCCGCCGGCGGAGGTACCGGCGGCATGGAGACACCTAACTCGATCGGCATCCGGAAGAGCCCCTGCGTTTGCACCTGATCGATGGCGACGTGCAGCTGTTTGGCAGCCGCGTCGTAACTCCAGGACCCGGTGAGCTTGAGAATGCCGCCGCGGTCGAGCCACTGCGGAAAAAACCAGCTCAAGTCCTTGCCCTCATCAGGACATGCGGGAGTGGCCGCGCAACCTTCCTGCATCGCGCGCCGGAAATCGTCGCTCGAGGCGTTCTTGTTCTGGAAGCGGCTGTAGTAGATCCGGATCCCGGCCCAGAATGCATCCGTGCCGATCACGCCGCGCAACATGTGGAGCACCTGCGCGCCACCCTGATAGATCTGGGCGCCGTTGGCGATGACCTGACTGACGTTCGAGAGATGGTTATGCACTATCGTGGACTGCGGTTTCGCCTCGGCATAGCGCATGGCCTGAGCCGCACTGCGCTTGATGCCGTCCAGATAGGCGTCGTGGCCATCCTGGAATTCCTGGTACAGCAGCGCGAAGTACGTCGCAAAGCCTTCGCTGAGCCAGACCTGATCCCAGTCGACCTCACTGACAGAATTGCCGAAGTATTGATGTGCCATCTCGTGCGCAATCAACTGCCGACCCGGCACGCCGTTGTAACCGTAGAAAATGTCGGAAGCCAGCTCCATTCCGCCGCCGACGGTGTTCGCTTCCACCTGCGCGAGCTTCTCGTATGAATAGGGACCGATGTGATCGCTGTAGAACTCGAGCACCGGCTGGGTGAAGGCGCTGAATCCCTTGAGGCCGTTGTCGTGCTCCTGCGGGTAGACCCAGGATGACAACGCGATACCGTGATACTCGCCGAAGTAGTCGACCGCGTACGGCGCCGCGGCAAGCGAAACCTGCCATGTCGGAATCGGCACCTTCTCATCCCACGTGGTTCGTCGCATGCCGTTGGGCAGGTCCAGTTGCTGCGTGAGGAGACCGTTGGAAATCACCGAGTACTTCGCGGGCGCCGTAACACTCATGGTGCTCGGCGCCTTCATCGAGATATGATCGATGGTCGCCAGCCAGTTGCGGGCCAGGTTGGGCCAGTCGTTGCTCACGAAGGAGCGGTCACCGTACTTGTTGGCGGCGATGCGGAATCCCGTGGCCGGTGTGCCGTGATATGCGAGCGAAATCGACATATGCTGGCCGGGACGAGACGGTGTAGCAAAAGCGATTGCGACCACGTCACCTCGCTGGGCGAACGTCATCGGCCGATCTCCATCCATGACCGCGGTGACAGTCATGCCCGCGGTCCCCGCGGCTCCCGTATTGGCCTGGCCCGAGAGCGCAGTGGGTCCGCCGCGACCGACGCATGGATCGCCCGGTTCAGTCGCCGCGGCTCCCTTTGGGCGCGGCCCGCAAAGGTCGAGGCGGAGTCCGGCGATCCCGGGCTGCAGGAGATCGAGGTCGACCAGTTCCTGCATGCTGATCTCGTCGGAGCTGTCGCCAAGCACGATGTCGAATGTGTAGTGGGTGATCTTGATGCCCGGCTGGCGAGGATACGTATCCTGCGCCGAGGCAGCGCGAGCAGCCGTAAGCAGCGTACCCAATGTGATCAGCGCCATCGGTAATCGACGGAAAATCCGATTGGTTCCGTTTGCCACAAAGACTCCCGGTGTGGATTGGGACGGCACGCCGTAAATATGCGTCCAAGGACCCCAATGAAATCCTTCATCGCGAGTTCACGGTAATCCGACGGGCGGGACATGCGGCCGCAAAACGGCTGGTCGAGAAGGGCCTGCACAGATACCACCGAGCCACCAGGCACCATTGAGCCTTGCGGAGACGCTGTCGCATCTCGAGACCGGGCGACCCTGCCCGTCCTACACCAGCGCCGCCGTCATCGTGATCTTGGTCCCCGGCGCGAGCAGCCGTGAGATGGGACACCCCTTCTTGGCGTTGTCGGCGGCGATCTCGAACTTGGCCTTGTCGGCTCCGGGAATCTTGCACTTCACGTCGAGACGGATCCCGGTGACAGTCCACCCGGCTTCGAGTTTCTCGATCGTCACCGTCGCGTCGGTGGTGATGGACTCAGCGGTCATCCCGGCGTTAGCGAGTTGACCGGAGAGCGCCATCGAGAAGCAGCCCG
>JBOHRY010000049.1:0-12087 GCA_050732955.1 Gemmatimonadales bacterium
GCCCCCAGCAATGCCGCGGCAATCCGTTCGGCCACCGCGGCAGGCGCGTTGGGCAGGCCCAGCACGCCGATCGCGAGATCGCGGGCGCTTGCCGGCTTCTGGCGCAGCAGCTCGAGCGCTCGCTCAACCAGTGTTCCTGCGGGATGGGCGGACAATCCGTTCATGGCTTTCAGTTCCCGCCGCGATGCTGGATCGCGTACGACAAGGTTTCGAGTTCAACGGCAAGATTGACATTCTTCACATCGATGCCCACGGGAACCTGCAGCTGTATCGGTGCAAAATTGAGCATCGCGGTGACGCCCTTGCTGACGAGGCGATCGACCAGCGCCTGTGCCGGTCCGGGCGGCGTCACCAGCACGGCGATGTCGATCCGCTCGGCCGTCACGATGGCTTCCATCCGGGCGACGTCAGCGATCACCAGGTCACCCCAATGCTTGCCGATCTTGTCAGGATCCTGATCCACCGCCGCCACGATGTCGAACCCACGGGCACTGAATTCCGCGTACTGCACCAGCGCGCCCGCCAGGCGTCCGGCGCCCACCAGCATCACCCGGTAGCGACGGGTCAGCCCCAGAATATTGCGAAGCTGGGCGGCCAGCGCATGGACATCGTAGCCGAGACCGCGTTTGCCGAACGAACCGAAGAAGGAAAGGTCCTTGCGCACCTGCGCCGATGTGGTGCCCGCTCGCCCCGCCAACGCCTCGGAGGAGAGGGTGTCGGAGCCCTGGCGCTCGAACTCCTCCAGGAACCGCAGGTAGATCGCCAACCTGCGAACGGTGGAGTCGGCGATCTTGCGGGTAAGCATTTGTGAAATGTTTCACGAGCGAATGGCGCTGGCAAGCCGCACAAACCCCTCGACATCCACATCCTCCGGCCGGACCTCCGGATCGATGCCCGCCCTGGCCAGGATTTCCCCGCTTTGTGTTGCGTCAATATCCATCGCCTCGCGCAACGCCTTCAGCATTCGCTTACGGCGATAGGAAAAAATCGACGTCACCAGCCGGCGGAACTCCGGAATCCAGCTGGGCGCAACCAGCGGCGGATCGCACGGCACCAGGTGCAGCACGGCTGAGTCGACCTTCGGCGGAGGCGAGAACGCCTCCTTGCCCACGCCGAACTTTCGCGTCGCATGCGCGACCGCCTGAATGCCGATGCTGAGTGCGCCGTACTGCTTGCTTCCCGGGCCGGCCACCACGCGGTCGGCCACTTCGCGCTGCACCAGGAAGGTGACCGAAGCAGGCAACGGCGGTGTGAGCGCCTGGCTCAGGAGCGGCGACGTGACGTTGTACGGAATGTTGCCGGCCACCAGCCAGCTGCGTCCCGATGTCGTCCACGGCGCCACCAGTGCGGGCCAATCGAGACCGAGGGCGTCGCCGCTCACGAGCACGAAGTCGCGCCCGGCGAAGCGGCGCAGCAGCTCTTCCTGCAGTCGTTCGTCGCGCTCGATCGCCACGACGGCTGTACCGCGGTCGAGGAGTGCCGCGGTCAGCGCACCGCGTCCCGGGCCGATTTCCAGCACGACATTCTCCGCACCGGCGCCGGTCACCGCGGCGATCTTCGCGAGCAGCGGCCTGTGCGTGAGAAAGTGCTGGCCGAGCGCCTTGCGTGGACGCTCGGTCACATGCGCAGGATGAGCAGCGTGCGATCGTCGGCGGCGGCACCGCCGAACGCCGCCAGGTCGGCGAACACGCGATCGGTGATTGCCTGCGGCGTGTCCCCGCGATCCTGTTCGATGCGCGACAGGATGCGTGCCTCGCCGAACCGCTCGCCGGTGTCGTTGGCGTGATCCTGTAGCCCGTCCGTGAAGAGCACCAGCATGTCGTGGGCAAAGTGCCACGGCACCATCTTCCGCCCGAATCGCCCTGTCTCGACCAGACCCAGCGGCGGCGCGGTAGGATCAAGCCGCTCAGCCGCACCGATTCGCGGGATGCGAAAGGCATGCGGGTGACCAGCGCTGGCGTAGACGAGGCGACCGGCGGTCGGATCGAGGATGCCGTAGAAGATGGTGAGGTACATCTCGGTCTTCTCCAGCTCGTCGGCGAGCGAATCGCGCAACAGCGTGAGTACTTCGTCAGGGGGAGTGGTCGAGTTGGCATGGATCCCCGCTGCGGCCATCACTTCGGCGGCAATCAGCGCGGCGGACAGCCCATGCGATGCTACATCGCCGAGCATGGTGCCGACGCGACCGCGGCCGAGCCGGGCGAACGTGTAGAAATCGCCGCCGACCGACGCCGCCGCCTCGGAACGCACTGAGACATCGGCGTCGCCGCGCAGCACCGATGGCGTCGGCATCAAGCGAACCTGAAGGTCGTGCGCCAGTCGCAACTCCTGCTCCAGACGCTGGCGATCGGTGTCCCGCGAGACGAGGCGGGCATTTTCCAGGGCAGCGCCGATCTGGGTCGCCACGGCGGCGATCAACTTGGTTTCGTCCCGCGTGAAGGCACCGCCGCCGGCGCGATCCGCCAGCGCGAGCGTGCCGATGACGCGCTCGGCTTGACCGGGCACCGCGTAACTGATCGGCACGGCCACCACGTCACCGGGTACCCACGCAGGTTGAGTACCGGTTTCGATCCGTCCACTCTGGAAAGCGCGCGCCACCACGGCATCACGATCACCGGTGGCAACTTCCTCGGGCACCGCACCGGGCGCCGTTCCGAGCGTGGCGACCGCCCGCAGCACGTCACGCGCCGGGTCGTGCACCCGGAGCGCCGCGCGGCGCGCGCCAACAACCGCGGAGACCTCGCGAAGGATGAAGGAGGCAACTTCGTCAATCGGATGGGCCTGACCGAGCAGTTCGCCGATCGAATAGAGCAGGTCGATCTCTTCGTATCGCGCGGCAAGCTCGGCGGCGAGGCTCGCGCTGGCGCGCTCCGACTCCAGCAGGCACTGCAGCACGGCAACGGCATGGCTGGCCAGCTCGTCGCGGTGCGGCCCCGAGGGCGCAACAATTTCGAGGAAGAGTCCGGACTGGTCCGGCAGTGCCAGCCACGCGGCGCCATCCCCTTCACTGCCACGCGGCGCTCGCGGCACGGCGGCCACGCCCGGCCGCCCCGCGACCAGTTGCCAGCGCTCGCCGTCGAGCCGCCAGAGTCGCAGCGTCGCACCCGCCAGGGCACTCAGCGGCCCGAGCGCGAGTCCGGCCGGACTCAGTGGCGCGGCAGCGTCATCCAGATCGTGTTCCCCTGGTCGTTGAACGCCACGTCGTCGGCCAGCCGATGGATCATGAACAATCCGCGGCCACGAGTGGATTCGAGCGAATCGTCCCAGAACGGCAACGGCACGGCGTTGTGTGCAAAGCCATTGCCTTCATCCGACACCGCGATGACGATGCCGTCTTCACGCAATTCGACGTCGACGACGACCTGTCGCGTCGGATCGCCGCCGTTGCCGTACAGCATCGCGTTGGCCAGCGCTTCGGCCAGCACGGTGCGCAAGCGGAACTGCGTCCGGCGGGAGACTGGTGCACTACGGCAGCAGCTCTCACACACCGTTTCCACGACCTCGCCGACAACGGAAAGATCGGTAGCGAGCTCGACGCGAAACCGATGGTCCTCGTCGGGCGGCCGCTCCACGGTGTCGGGCATGGCGGTTCTCAGCCCGCCGCGAGCGCCTGCGCCGGTGTGTCCGAGATGGCGAAGAGTGTGTCGAGCTTGGTGAGCTCGAAGAGCGAGCGAAGGTCCTCATTGAGCCCGGCCAGGCGGAGGTCGCCGCCCGCCTCGCGAACCCGCTTGCTGATCGAGACGAGCGCGCCGAGTCCCGACGAATCGATATAGGCGGTCGGTGTAAAATCGAAGACGAATCGCCGGGCACCGCGATCGAGCGCATCCTGGACGAGCTGCTTCAACTCCTGACGATTGGGCACGATCAACTGCCCTTCGACGGTCACGAGCGTGACGTTGTTGGCTGCCTGGCTCGCCGTAAACGGCATCGGGGGACTCCTGGGGTTCAGCGGGTTCGGATGCCCGCCAGCAACGCGAGCATCGCGGCGACGTCCACAATATCGTCAGCCTCCGCCCCGCGCGACAGGTCGGACATCGGCCGCGCAAGGCCTTGCAGCAGCGGCCCGGCTGCGGTGGCACCCGCCAGTCGTTCACACAGCTTGTATCCGATGTTGGCGGCGTCGAGGCTGGGAAAGACCAGGACGTTGGCCCGCCCGGCCACCGGTGAACCCGGGCATTTCCGCAGCGCCACCGACGGAACGAGCGCGGCATCGAGTTGCAGTTCGCCGTCGGACAGCACGTCCGGAGCGAGCTCGTGGAATCGGTCGGCGGCGGCGCGCACGCGCTCCACGTCGGGAGAGCTCGCGCTCCCTTTGGTGCTGAACGAGAGGAACGCGACGACGGGCTCATCACCGACCACCAGTCGACGAGCGCGCGAGGCCACCAGCGCGCTTTCCGCCATTTGTTCGGGATCTGGCGACGGGACCACCGCGATGTCGGTGAAGGTGAGCACCTGCTGGTCGAAGCCCAGGTACATCGCGGCGCTGAGTGTTCGTTGTTCCGGAGCCATGCCGACCAGCCAGAGCGCCGTGCGTATCACGTCGGCGGTCGGATATACCGCGCCGGCGAGACACGCGTCTGCTTCGCCGAGCGCCACGAGACCGGCGGCGAATCGCAGCGGATCGCTCGCCAGTTCCAGCGCGTGCGCATCGTTTCTTGTGGCATTGGGGTGACGCCGGCGAAGCAACTCGGCGACAGCAGGCCGTCGATCGTCTGTGGACGGATCAATCTCCAAGCCGATCCCGATCGGCTCGGCGATCTCGAGTTCCGCGAGCGTCCTCGCGGCCGCGCGGATGCGGGGATCGTTGCCCTCCGCGAACACGATGCGAGCATGGGTACCAACGGCCCGCTCGCGCAGCGCCGCGCGAAAGGTCACTCCGGAAACCGACCCCGCAGCGCTTGCGCAACGTCGGGCGAGACGAGGCCGTCCAGCGGTCCGCCAAACCGCGCCACCTCGCGCACCATCGACGACGACAGGTAGGTCAGGTCGACGGCCGGAACGAGGAACACCGTCTCCAGCTGATCGTTGAGTTTTCGGTTCATCAGCGCCATCTGGAATTCGTACTCGAAGTCGCTCACCGCACGGAGCCCGCGGATCACCATCGTGGCATTGCGTAGACGCGCGAATTCGGCCAGCAGCCCGGCAAACGACGCCAGCTCGATCCGCGGATCGTCGGCGGTCGCAGCCTTGAGCATGCGTAGCCGGTCTTCGACCGAGAAGAGCGGCGCCTTGTTCGGGTTGATCGCGACGGCAACGATCAGCTGGTCGGCGAGCGCCAGGGCGCGCCGGATCAGGTCCTCGTGTCCGCGGGTCGGCGGATCAAACGAGCCGGGGTAGATGGCGATGCGGGTCATGAGGCTCGATAAAAGGTGACGGCGATGTCGCCCCAGCGGCGGGTCGTGCCGCCGGGAAGTGCTGTCCGATGCGCATGCTCGATCGCCAGGACCGGAGCAAATGGAACGGCCTGCCACGCACGGACCAGTTGCTCGGCGATGTCGCTCGCGAACGGCGGATCGGCCAACGCTACATGGTAACTCCCGGCGCCGAGCCCCGCGACGAATCGCACCGCGTCGATCCGGCGCACGGTGGTCCGCGCGGTCGCCTCGAGATCCGCGATGTTCGAACGAAGGGCGGTCAGCGAATCAGGATGCGTTTCGACAAATGTCGCGTGGGCCGCGCCGCGCGACAGCGCCTCCAGCCCGAGCGCCCCACTTCCGGCGCAGAGGTCGACGACGGCGGCACCGGCCAGTTCAGGCGAGAGGATGTTGAGCCACGCCTCCCGCACCCGTTCGGCCGTGGGACGGACCCGCCGGCTGGATGGAACGACCAGCCTCCGTCCGCCCCAGACACCGCTCACGATGCGGGTCAGGTTCCCGCCGGCGCAAGCGACACGGCGCGAGCCTGCAGCGAGGTTCGCCCGTTCCATTCGTTCTGCTCGAGACGAAATGCCACATCGACGGCGCCGTCCACGTACGCCGCGGAGCGGTCCGCCCATCCGAAGGCGATCGTGTCGATGCCCCGGCCGCCCGCGCGCAGGACACCCTTCAGGTGATTGGTGCCCACGGTACGGGTGCTGCCGAGTCGTACATTGCGAACACCGAACACCGCGCCGGGATTGCCCATCCCGCAAGGTTCGAGCTCCCGGCTCCAGCGTTCGAGTTCGTCGGTGATCTCCTCGACGGCGATTTCGACGTCGACACGCTGCGTCGGGCCGAGATCCGCCGGTGCGAGCGCGCGCCGGGCCGCGGCGTTGAATTGGGTCCGGAACGCATCGATGCGGTCGCGCCGGATGGTGAGACCAGCTGCCATCCGGTGTCCGCCAAAGCGGTCCAGCAGTTCGGCACACGATTGCAATGCTGCGTGCAGATCGAATCCCTCGATGCTGCGACCGCTTCCCCGCCCGACATCACCGTCCAGAGCGATCAGGAAGGTGGGCCGGCCGAACCGTTCCACCAGGCGCGAGGCAACGATGCCCACGACCCCGGGATGCCAGTCTTCGCCGGCCAGTACCAGCGCCGGTCCGTCAATGGTGTCGGCGTGATCGCGTTCCACGATCACGATCGCCTGATCGAGAATCGTCTGGTCGAGGTCCTGGCGAGCACGATTGAGTCGTTCGAGCCGGTCCGCGAGAACGGTTGCTTCGGCGGGATCATCACTGAGGAGCAAACGCAGCCCGTCGTTGGCATCTGCGATCCGGCCCACGGCATTGAGCCGCGGCGCGAGGATGTAGCCAACCTGTGCCGCTCGTAGTTCCTTCCCTGCGAGTTGCGCCCTTTCGAGCAGCGCGCGGAGTCCCGGCCAGCGGGTGTTGGCGAGCACCTTGAGTCCGTGCTTGACCAGGATGCGATTCTCTCCCGTGAGCGGCACCACGTCAGCCACGGTCGCGAGCGCGACATAATCGAGCAGGTGATGGGGCAGCGCGGCACCGAGACCCAATGCCGGGACGAGCGCCTGTACCAGCTTGAACACTATGCCGGTGCCGCACAACGCGTCGAGACCTGAATGATCGTCGGGTCGCTGCGGATCCAGCACGGCGTTGGCCGGCGGAAGTATCTCGCCCGGCAAGTGATGATCCGTCACCACCACAGCGCGGCCGGCCGCCCTGGCGCGAGCCACCGCATCGACCGCGGTGATGCCGCAATCGCAGGTCACGATCAGCGCGGCTCCGACGCGCTCCGCCTCGGCGAGACCGGCGTGACTGAAATCGTATCCATCCGTCATCCGGTGCGGCAGGAACGCCTGGACATCGGCGCCAGCGACGCGCAGTGCCCGCGTCAGCACCGCCGCGGCGCACTGGCCGTCCACGTCGTAGTCACCGTGCACCAGGATCCGATCGCCGGCCCTGACGGCCTGGGCAATCACCGATACTGCCTCGGACATTCCGGCGAGACGGTACGAATCAGCCAACCCGTCGAGGCGCGGCCTCAGAAACTCGCGGACGGCATCGGGATCGCATAATCCGCGCTGGACGAGGAGGGTGGCGAGCGGGACCGGCAGTCGCAGCGCGAGAGCGAGTGCCTGCACCGCGTCGCGATCGGGCATCGGCGCCAGGCGCCAACGCGGGCTCGCAGTCAGGCAACCGCCTCGGCGAGATAGATGATCGCGCCGCACATTTCGCAGCCATCGATCAGGATGCCGTCCGCCTGCAGCTTGCCAATGCGCGACCGCGGGATCGCGGTGTAGCATGCGGTGCAGGTAGCGTTATTGGCGGGAACCAGGATTTCGGTGCGGCGGGAGTTGCGGAGCCGGTCATAACGGATCCGAAGGGTGCGATCGAGCTGGCTTGCCGAGGCTTCGCGATCGGCGCGGGCGGCGGCAAGCTCGACATCGAGCGCCGCTTCCCGCTCTGCCAGCGCCGCGCGCTCCGACGCCTGCTCGGTCTCGGCGGCTGCCAGTCGCTCGGTGGCCGCGCGAAGAGCCGTGGCGCGCGTGTTCACTTCGTCCGCCATGCGCAGCCAGTCGCTCTCCTCCTGCGCCAGGATATTGCGACCCAGTTCGACATCGGCGAGCAATTGTGCGGCGACGCGAGGATTGCGTTCCTGTTCGAGGCGCGCACGCCGCCGCTCGTGCTGAGTGCGCTGGGTTTCCAGGGTCTTCTCCGCTTCATCCCTTCGCCGGATCGCGTCGGCACCGAACCGCTCCGCCGTCGCGACCTCGGAGCGACCCCGTTCGAGCGCCCCATCGAGCACCGCGCGCGCCGCGGCGATTTCCTGCGCCCGCTGGTCCAGCTCGGCGAGCCGGCGATCCTTGGCCTGCACGTCGAGCAACTTGGGTAAATCAGGATGCATGCGTGAATTACTCCTCGGATGGCTGGGCACCACGAGCCGCGCGAGCCCGCGTGCCGGTGGCAAGATACAACCTAAACCGCGCCTGACCTTCCTTGCTCAGCGCCTGCCAGCGCCGCCGACGGGCGGTGGGATCGGCTTCCGCGGCGATGTCCGGAAAGCTGCTGATCTCAACCAGCGCCGCCAGCGCGCCGGCGTATTCGCGATCGATGTCAAAGCCTTCGCCGGCTGCACCGGCCTCGACGAGGCGATCCCATGCATCGCGCTCCCGTTCACCCAGCAGCGGCAGCGCGTCGCCGATTGGCGCGCCATCGGGAAGGCTGAGCAGAGCCGCGTAGATACTGCGGTACGCCGGAAGCGCAAACCGGTCCGGATCCACTTCCGTTCGCGCACGCTCCAGCCACTCCGGATGAAGCAACAGCAGCCGCAGCAGCTTCCGTTCGATCTCCGCGCCGGGAGCCCGCGTCGCGCGACGCACCCGTTCTTCCGGCACGTGGTGCTGGCGAGGAGAGGCGTGGGTCGGCGGTATGGGTGCGGCCGGTCGCGCGGCCGCCTCCGCCGCGACGGTGTCGCGCGGCACACCGAGGCGCTCGGCCACCCGCGTCACGTAGAGTTCACGCGTCACCGGATCGCTCGCGGCGCGCAGTGTGGGAAGGAGCCGATCGAGCGCCTCGCGCGCTCGCCTCAGGTCGCCAAACCACCCTCGCGTGTCGAGCAACTGCAGCTTGCGCTCCAGCACATCGAGCGCGTCGGCCAGGATCCGTTCCACTGCTGGCGCCCCACCGCGTTGCACCAGCGTGTCGGGGTCTTCGCCCTCGGGCAGCGTCGCGACGCGCACCCGCAGCCCGTGTCCGAGCAGGACGTCTCCTGCCCGGAACGTGGCCTTGAGCCCGGGCGCGTCGCTGTCGTACAGCAGCACGACCTCCTGGGTGTAGCGCTTGAGCAACGCGGCCTGGGCATCGGTCAGCGATGTGCCGAGCGGGGCGACCACCTGCTCGATACCGGCGAGTGCGAGACGTTGTACATCGAAGTACCCCTCGACCACGATGGCGTGACCCGCCTTGCGGATGGCGTTCCGGGCGACGTGCAAGTGATAGAGCTGCTCGCCCTTGTGGAAGATCGGCGTCTCGGAGGAGTTGAGGTACTTCGGTTCTCCGGCGCCGAGCACGCGGCCGCCGAAGGCAACCACCCTGCCCCGCACGTCGTGAATCGGAAAGAGCAGTCGTCCACGAAAGCGCGGCAGCAGCGTGGCGTCATCGCGGCGAAGCACCAGCGCGGCGTCCAGCAACACCTGCTCGGCGATGCCGAGTTGACGCATCGCGGCCAGGAACTCGGCGCCGCGCGGAGCGTATCCCAACCCGATCGTCGCCGCGGCATCGAGCGAGAACTGGCGCTGCAGCAGGTAGCGCCGCGCGGTCTCAGCCTCTGCCGAATCGCGCAACTGTGCGGCGAACCAGCTCGCGGCGGCGTCGCAAGCCTGAAACAGCGGCTCGCGTGGATCGGGCCCGGCGCGCTCGGTGTTGTCGGGGACCGGAATGCCGTATCGGCGGGCGACCTCGCGCACCGCGGATGGATAGTCGAGACCGAGTCGCTCGCAGTACCAGGTAAAGACATCGCCCGACTTGTGGCAGACGAAGCAGTAGAACCGGTTCTGCCGGGGGATCACCGTAAAGTTGCGGTTAGTGCCGCCATGAAAGGGACACGGACCTCGCCAGTCACTTCCCGTCCGCTTGAGGGCCACCTGTTCCTGGACGATCTCCAGCAGGTCCGCCGCGTCGCGGATCTGTTCGATCAGTTCATCGGGGATGCGGGCCATCAGCGAAAGGTTGCCACCGTGACACCAACGCCGCCCTGCTGGCGCGGAGCGAATTCGAACGATGCCACGCGACGATCGGCCGCCAGCAACTCCCGCACGGTGTCGCGCAATACGCCGGTTCCCATCCCGTGAATGATGGCGAGATGGGGCTGATCGCTCATGACAGCCTGGTCGATTGCCGCGGTCACGGCCGCCGCGGCTTCGTCGGCGCGCATTCCCCGCAGGTCGAGCTCATATCGCGCCGAACGGTCGGACTCGTCTGCCGTTGCCACCGTCGCCGAATGGCGTCGGAACGACGGCGCTACATCCGGTAGCGGTGCCAGACTGGCCGCCGCGACCACCAGCCGCATCGCACCCACCAGCACCACCGCTTTCCCGTCACTGCGCAGCTCCGCGAGTTCGCCGGTCGCGCCGGTGTCGAGCCGTACCCGGGTGCCGACCTGAAGTTCGGACCGGGCGACCGCGTCGCGCTCGTCGGGCTCCAGCCGATCCGACTCGGTCCGGATCGCATCCTCGACCATCCTGCGGGCGTCGCGCGCTGCCGCTGGATCGGCCGCGCCGCGCGCCACGGCGAGCGCCGCCTCCACTTGCTTGCGAGCTTCGAGCAGATACGCCTTCGCCTGGCGTGCCTGGTCCCGAGCTGCCTGCTTCTCTTGCTGGCGCAGCGTCGTCTCGCGCTCCTGCTGGCTGGCGGTGGTCGCAACCGCCACCGCTTCCCGGCGTTCCACCTCGGCAAGACGATCTGCGAGCGCCGCCTCCGAGCGTTCCAATGCCTGGCGTCGAACTTCGACCGCGGCGAGAAGTTGATCCAGTTCGCGATCGGCGTCGGGAACCAGCGCCTCGGCAGCCGCGAGCACCGCATCGTTCACTCCCAGCCGCCTGGCGATCGCCAGACCGTACGAACGCCCGGGCACACCTTTGCTGAACCGGTACGTCGGCGAGAGCGTCGCTGCATCGAATTCGAGCGATCCGTTGACGACTCCACTCACGCGCGTGGCGAGCAGCTTGAGGGAGCCGAGATGCGTGGTGGCGAGCGTCAATGCCCCGCGCGCGGTCAGCGTCTCCAGCACCGCCATGGCGAGGGCCCCGCCTTCCGCGGGATCGGTTCCCGAGCCGATCTCGTCGAGCAGGATCAGCGTCGAGGCATCCGCTAGGTCCAGTATGCGCCGCAATGTCGCCACGTGCGCCGAGAAGGTCGACAGATCCGCCGCCAGCGACTGGTGGTCACCGATGTCGACGAAAAAGCCGTGCATCACAGGAAGCGTGCTTCCCGCACCGATTGGCGGCACGCACCCGGATTGCGTCAGGGCGAGAGCCAGGCCCACCGTCTTGAGCAGCACGGTCTTGCCGCCGGTATTGGGACCCGAGATCAGCAGTGTTCGCTCGGCATCCTCGAGTACCAGGTCGAACGGGACAACGTCGATGCCGCGCGCGAGTAGCAACGGGTGTCGAGCGTCGATCAGGCGAAGCGGTGTCTCCGATCCGACCACCGGGACCTCGCCACCTGTCGCCACCGCCCAGCGTGCTCGCGCCACGATGGTGTCGAGTTCGATGGACATCGCATGCAGCGCGGCAATGAGATCGACGGACGGATGCAGCCGTGCGGTCAGGTCGCGCAGCACCGCGAGCGTCTCGCGCTCCTCCGCAGTTACGGCTGCGCGCAGCGCGTTGCCGAGCTCGATGGCGGCGGTCGGCTCGACGAACAGCGTGCCTGCGCTTCCGGATTCGTCGTGCACGATCCCCTCGGGGCGATGCCGTGCATCGCGCCGGAGCGGGATGACGTACCGTCCCCCGCGCATCGTCACGGTGGCACCGCCGGGTACGGCAGCAGGATCGGTGTCGCGCAGCATGGCTTCGAGCTTGCGAATGAGCCGTTCGCGCGCCGTGTGGACGCCGCGGCGCGCCGCCGCCAGCGCGGGACTGGCGGAATCGAGCAGCTCGTCGTCGGGACCGATCGCCTGCTCGAGCATCCGTTCGATCGGCCGA
>JBOHRY010000050.1:0-4867 GCA_050732955.1 Gemmatimonadales bacterium
ACCCGCCCCGCGATCTGGCCCGATGCACTGGTGGCATCGAGATTCACCACCACCACGATCGCCGTGCTGTCGTCGGGATAGATGCTGTTCTGGGTGGTGACGCCGGAGACCTCGCCATTGTGCGAGATCAACCGGTGCCCGTTCGACATGCCGACGTTCACGCCGAGCCCGTAGCCGGTGCTAACGCCGTTGGCGAGGAGCATCGCCGTCTGCTGCGTGCGATACGAGGCCGGCTTGAGGATCGTCTGGTCGATCACCGAGAGGTCCCAGCGCGCCAGGTCGCTCGCCGTCATCGCCAGTTCTCCGGCCGCGAAGAGCCAGCCGCGGCCTTCCTTGGGGGCGACGCGCAACGGCCCCAAGGCGTATCGCAGGTAGCGCTCGGGGTCGGTCGGGCCGAGTGCCGCATCATCGGTGATCATCACCGATTCCAGGTGCAACGGCGTGAAGATCTCGCGGCGGAGAAAGGAGACCAGCGGCATGCCGGTCACCTTCTCCACGATCATTCCGGCGATGACATAGTTGGTGTTGCTGTACTGCCATTTCGTGCCCGGCTCGAAATCGAGCGGCTTCCGCGCCCACATGTCGGCTATCTGCGCGGCAGTGATCGGCTTGAGCATCGGCGGCATGACGTAATCCTGCGGCCAGTAATCCTGGTAGCCGGAGGTCATCGACAACAGCTGACGCACGGTGACGTCGCCCGCACGGGTGAGGTCCGGAAGCCACCGACTCACCTTGTCGTCCAGCGACAGCTTTCCGCGCTCTACAAGCAGCAGAACCGCCGTCGCCGTGAACTGCTTGCTCACCGAACCGATGCTGTAGCGCATCGTCGGTACCGCCGGCATCACCGGCTCGAGCCGCGCGGAACCGTAGGCGTTGGCGAAGACGATCCGGCCGTCGCGCACCACCGCGATCGACGCGCTCGGCGCGCCGGTCCGCGTCAGCACATCGCGGGCGATGGTGTCGATGCGCGCCGACATCGCCGCCGGCAGTTGACTCTGGCCCGCCAACGGCGCCACCAGGCCGGCGGCAGCAAGCGCGAAACTGCACCAATTCGTGCACAGCCGCGGGAAACGCATGCGATCCTCTCGGACGTCAGATTGGCCGTCAGGAACCCGGGTGATACTCGCGTTCGGTGTGGCCCTTGAGCTGCGCGGGGTAGTAGTACACCGGGCGGAGGTTGCCGGTGGCGTACCGCATCGCCTGATCGTTGAAGTGGGGCGAACGGGGATCGCCACTCTCGCCGCCGGCCGTAACCGCCTTGGCGCGTACACTGTCCCCGAACTCGACGACGGCGACAAAGCTGTTGCCGCTGGTCCCGTACCACTTCCTGGTCCCGGGATACGGGCGCGCGCCGAACGAGGCCAGTGATCCCCAGGTCGCCGACGAGAACATCACCGGAATACTCGGCCCCGCGTCAGTGAACGTGGCAGTGATGTCATCGTTGATTCGCTGAAAGCGGTTGATCTCCCCCCACGGCGTCTTCCAGCTTCCGAAATCGGCGGTCAGACGGTCCGACGCCGCCGCCAATGCCTGCAGCATCTGCTCTCCGGTCGGTGCAGCGGCAGCGCTTCCCCTCCCGCGCCGACCGCCGGAGCGCTGCAGCGCCTCGCCCCAGAAAATCGCCAGCGAAGTCGGAATGGAACTCGCCGACCAGCGGAGGTCCCAAGTGTGCAACAGCGCGACCTGATCCAGAACCCGCGTCTTGAGCGTGTCACCGGCGGGCGCCGCATCCCAGGCCGCGATCAGTGCCGGGATCGGTTTCTCGAACCAGGTTTGATAGCTGTCGAACGCCGCGTCGCGCAATCCGTCAAGCGTGAAGTCTTTGCGGTTCTGCAGGACCATCACGGCGTGATGCCCCCTCGCCGATTCACCGCCCGTTTCGACGTACCTGGGGTAATCCTCTTTCTTCGGACTGCTGGGACCCGAGGCCTGCCATGGCGCGTCGTTGCTGTTGTAGATCCAGCCGCTGGCGGGATTGAGCAGGTGCGGTGTCTCGTCAACCGAAAGCAACCCGTGATACTCCGTCGCCGGATTGCTGCCGTCCACTGGCCGCGTCCAGTCGAACGACGTGTCGCGGCGCGGGATGTAGTTGCCGTGGAAGTACGCGATATCGCCGTCCTTGTCGGCGAAGAGCGTGTTGTTGGAGGAGTTGGTGTGCAGCTGCATCGTCGCGAGGAACGACTTGTAGTCGGTGGCCTTGGTGCGCGTGTACGACTGCGTCAGCGCCTTCACCGGTGATTGCATCAGCGCGAACGCCACCCACTTGCCGTTGTCGTCGCGGACAATCGGCCCGTGCTCGGTGCGATAGAGCGTGAACTTGCGCTCCGCGAACCCCTGATCGGTCTTGTAGCGGAGCGTCACATCCCAGGAGATCACCGGGCGTTCGTCATTCCCGACGCGATAGTACTTGCGGCCCGCTTTGTAGACGATCGTCTCCAGGAATTCATCGGTGGCGTCGACGCCGCTCGAGGTGTGCATCCATCCAGCATGCGCGTTGAACCCCTGATAGACGAAGAACTGTCCCCAGGTCACCGCGCCATACGCGTCGAGTCCCTGGTCACTCGCCATCTGCAATTCAGACCGGAAGAAAAACGAAGTATGCGGATTGATGAGGAGCAACGCGTGATGGCCGGTGGTATTCGCCGGCGAAATGACCATCCCGTTGGACCCGCGAGGCTCGACGTCGGCTTCGTTTTCGTCACCACCGGTAGTCGCCGGTGCGGTCGTCGCTGCACCGTAGAAGGCCTGGAGTCGATTCAGGTTCACCTTCTCGATGTCACCGCCAATGCTGCCCTCACTGAAGCTGAGTGCCATCCACGGTTCCCAGTGCGTCAGCACCCGCGGGTGCACGGCCGGATGGCGCAGCAGGTAAAAATTGAGGCCGTCCGCCCACGCGTCCATCAGCGCCTTGAGCCACGCCGGACTCGACGCGTATTCTGCCCGGAGCGTGTCCGGATCGATGATCAGCCGCATGCGAACGTCCTGCCAGAGCCTGGACTCGCCCTCGGCCTCGGCCATGCGACCGAGCGAGGTCAGATAATTCGTCTCGATGCGATTGAAGTCGTCTTCGGCCTGGGCGTAGATCATGCCGAAGACCGCATCGGCATCGGACTTTCCATGCACGTGCGCGATGCCCCAGTCGTCGCGCACGATGGTGGTCCGGGCCGCCTCCTGTTGCCAGCGGGCCAGATCGGCCGGCGCCTGAGCGGACGCGGTGACGACGATGGCCGCCGGGAAGAGGAGTACAAGGCGATTCATCTGACACTCCGGTGGGTTGAGCGCGCGCGAGCCGGAGCGGCCGATCCCCCAGGCCACGCCGCGGATCGGAGTATGTCACCGCGCCCCGCGAAAAGCGACGGCTACGGTTCTGTTGCGGACACTACGGCCGGAGGAAGCAGTTCAAGGTCCCGGTTCCCGGTACAAATTCGGCGAGCTCGATTCCCAGCACACCGCTCTTGGGGAAATCGATACGGATTCCGTCAGTCTTCCCGGTCAGGAGCAAGGCGGCCAGTTCGGGGATCCAGGGCTCGTGCCCGACGAGCGCAATGATCTCATCCGGCTGAGCAGTCCCGATCGCTTCCGACAACGCAGCGGGATCCGGCGGGCCGGCGAGCGCCGGGCAGGCGATGCGCGCCTTCCGCGGCAATCCGGTTTCCTCGACCAGAATCCTCGCCGTCTGCCAGGCGCGCTTCCAAGGGCTGCTCAGGACGCGCTTGGGAACGAGTTTCTGCTTGCGAAGCTTTCGGCCCACGGACTGCTGGATCTTCTCGCCCTTGCGGACGAGCGGCCGGAGACTGTCGTCGGGGTACTTCGCCGCATCGCGTTCGCGGGCGACGGCGTGGCGGATCAGGAGCAGCAGCATCGAGTACCTCCCGGAATGCGTCGGGTTCACTTGTGAGCGGCGGCAGTCGCTGCCGGCCACATGCTATAGCTTATCAGACAATCATCATTGTCTCGACACGCGGAGCCGGCATGCCAGCAACGCTCGTCATCGTGGTCACACTCGCCATCGCGGCCCAGGCCGCTGCTTCACAGGCGCCGATCACCGTGGCCCTGACCCCGGTTGTGCCGAGCGGTCGCGTGAACCTACGCTGGAGCCCCAAGGGCGCTACCGTTCCCCTGCATCTCAAGGCCGGCGCATGGTTCGGCAGCTTCGCCCTTGGACCAGCCGGCGCCCGAGCTGTCACCATCAAACTGGGCAAGACGCCCGGCGCTCCGCACTACAACACACTCTGGATCGATCTCAATCGCAACGGCAAGTGGAGTGACTCCGAGCGGCTGACTACCACGCCAACGCTGACGCGCGGCAAGTGGTGGTCCACCTTCGACGCTGTCGTCGCGGTACCCAACGCCGCCGGGGGCGGCACCCGTCCCTATCCGCTGTCGCTCTGGTACGTAGAAGATCCCGTCGAACCGGACACGGCGCCGGCGCTGCGCTGGTCGCGTCGTGGCTGGCATCAAGGCACGGTGGACATCGGTGGCAAACGGGCGTGGGTGCTGATCACCGAAATGGAAATGGATGGAGTCTTCGACCAGCGCGATGCCTGGGCGATTTCCCGGGATTCGGCCGGAATACTCAAGCCCGACGTGCGAACGCTGGATGAACACGCCTGGCTCGACGGAATGGCATACCGCCCGGTGAAGATCGATCCGGATGGTCGTTCCGTCACCATCGTCGCGGTGCAGACCGGAACGACCGAAGCCGAGGAAGCCGCGAAAAAGGACATCTATCTGCCGGACCGCAATGTGCCGCGCGCCGCGACCCCGCTGCGATTCGCCGCCGATCTCCGCACCGCGGAGGAGATGGCTCGCCGCAACCACAAGCTCGTGCTGATCGATTTCGAAGCGGTCTGGTGCGGTCCGTGCC
>JBOHRY010000051.1:0-4028 GCA_050732955.1 Gemmatimonadales bacterium
ACTGAGGGCATGGTTAATCGTCCTGACAACGGTAGCCGGTTCTCACCAACTCCTGCGGGGGAGGTATCCAATGCGGATCATCGCGGCGCTGACAGCGCTCGGCGCGTTGTGCCTGCCAGGTGTACCAGTCGCGGCGCAAGGGCTGCCGCCGCGCGTCGCGGACTCCATGAACGACGCCGCCATTCTGGGCCTCCGGGCGATTGTCGATCAGTCGGAAATCGAGACCGCCCGGCTCGCGGCCCAGCGCTCGAGTTCACCCCAGGTCCGGGCGTTCACCCAGAGCCTGCTCCGGGGCCATTCCACCGCGCAGAACACCGCGGCGGCGCTCGCCGTCCGGCTCAAGATCGAGCGCAAGGTTCCCGGCGACAGCGACAGCGCCGTGACGACGCGGCACCGCACCACGATGGCGACGCTTCGTGGGTTGCACGGCGCGGCGTTCGATCATGCCTTCCTGGTGTCGGTACGCAATGAGCACGTCGAGGAGATTGCCAGGGTCAATGACTGGTACACGCCCGGCGCGCAGCGGGACAGCGTCAAGGCCTACCTGATCGCCATCATGCCGACGCTGGAGAAGCATCGGGATACGGCGGAACGTCTGCTGCGCGGCAAGTAGCCGGTTATTTCGGAGCGGCGATCCGGTCGAGGAACTGGCCGAGCAGTTTGAGCTCCTCGCCATACTTGGCCCAGTCGCCGTTGCGTTGTGCCTCGATCGCCGCCTGGAAGTGGCGGCGCGCCTCGGCAGCGTCGATGCGGAACTGCGTGTCGGCGCCACCTGCCGTAGCGCCAGTGGTGGCCGCGGGGGCAGGAGTCGGGCGCTGCTGATCCACACCGCCAAACATCGTGGCGAGCGCGCCGTCCAGCGTCTCATCCATCACCACCTGATCGCCGTAGGCAACCACCACTCGTTTGAGCTCGGGAATCCGTCCCTTGTCAGCTTGCAGGTACAACGGCTGCACGTAGAGCAGTGACTGTTCGATCGGGATCACCAGGAGATCGCCGCGCACGACTTTCGATCCACGCTGATCCCAGAGCGAGATCTGTCGCGAGATGTCGGTGTCCTGGTTGATCCGCGCTTCGACCTGACTCGGGCCGTAGACCAGGATCTGCCGCGGGAGGCGGTAGACCCTGAGCTTGCCGTACTCTGCGCCGTCGTTGCGCGCCACCATCCACGCCGAAAGGTTGTCCTTGCCGCGCTGGGTGAACGGAACCATGTAGATGTATTCGGCCTGCTTTTCCTCGGGGAGGCGCATCACGATGTGACGCATGAAGGGCACCGCGCCGGTGCTCTCGTCCACCGCCGGAATCTGCCACTGGTCGTTGCGCTGGTAGAAGTCCACCGGGCTGTCCATGTGATACGTGGTATACAGCCGCGTTTGGAGGGTATAGAGCTCGTCCGGATAGCGAATATGGGCCCGCAGATCGGCCGGCATGCTGTCGAGCGGATGAAAGATCCCCGGCAGGATCGCCGCCCACGTGCGGATCAGCGGGTCGTGCGACGCACTGATGTACGCTTTCAGCGACCCGTCATAGGCATCGATCACCACCTTGACGCTGTTGCGCATGTAGGTGAGGCCATCCGGCGACCGCGCGGAATACGGATAGCGGTCGGTCGCCGTGTATCCATCCAGCATCCACTTGAGCTTGCCGTCGGCCGCCACGACAAGATACGGGTCGTGATCGAAGGTCAGGAACGGCAGAGCCCGGTTGACCCGGTCGACGATGTTGCGGTAGTAGAGGACCTTGCTGTCGTCGGAGATGTCGCCCGAGAAAAAGATGTTCGAGCTGCCAAAGCGGATGGCGAGGAGAAGCCGCCGCCAGAGGTTGCCGACCCGCACTCCGCCGGTGCCGGCGTACCGGTCATAGACGTTGGCGTCGCCCGCCGGATGGTCGAACTCGCGCTGCTTGGTGCCCACGAACGCATAATCGTACTGGTCCTCGCCGTAGTAGATCTGCGGGCGAGTGACCTTGAGCGACACGGTGGACGTCGGCGGGATGTCCTTGACGAACAGCACCGGCAGGCCCTCGCTGGTCACTTGATTGACCGGCGCCACCGTGAGGCCCATGCCATGGGTAAAGGTGAGATGTTCGTTGATGAAGGTCCGCGTCGGCAGCGCCGCGGCGTTGAGCTCTCGCGGCGCGAGCAGTACCTGGCGGTACTTCCCGTCGATCCAGTAGCGGTCGTCATCCACGTTGACGAACTCGTAGTAGGTGCGGATCTCCTGCAGCTGACCAAAGGTCTGCAGCAGCGGATCCCGATCCCAGAGACGGACGTTGTCGATCGTCGGCGCGTTGGCACGGATGTCCGCGAGAGAGAGGTTGCCGGCATCACCCAGATCGCGCACGTCAACGCTGTCGAGGCCCCAGGCGGCGCGGGTCGCCGCGATATGATCGCGGAGATAGGGCGTTTCCCGAGTCAACTCGGTGGGCGCGACCAGCAGCTTCTGCATCACCAGCGGGAAGAGGCCGCGCCCGATCAGCACGACGGCGAGGTAGCCGCCAACCGCCCATGCGGTCCCGCGAAGCAGGTGGCCCTTTATTCCCGCAGCGATCACGATGCCGGCGGCGACCAGTGCCACGACCGCCGAAAGCTGCAGCATCGGCAGCGTGGCGTGCAGGTCCGTGTAACTCGCGCCGACCAGCGGCCCCGTCGTGGAATAGAGCAGCCCCGGGATGGTCACGAACCAGAGTCGAACGGCGGTCGTAACGAAGAGGACGGCGAGCAAGCCGGCCAGGTGTTTGGTGGTTCCCGGTTCCACGATCAAGCGACGCGGCGGAGCGGCGATGATATCGCCGCGAATCCAGTAGATCGGGATGACCAGGAACAACGCCGTCGCGGTGAGCCCGCGCACCATGCCAACTACCGCATCGATGGCGGGAAGCGTGAAGACGTAGTAGCCAATGTCGCGACCGAAGACCGGATCCCTGGTGCCAAACGCCACCCCATGCACGAACTGCAGCACCATGTCCCATGACGTGCTGGCGCCGAGCCCGACCAGGAGCGCCATGACTACCGCGAATGGCAGCGTGATTCGCCGGACCAACGAGGTCAGGTTGATCATGCCGGCGCCACCACCGCCGACCGGGACATGGAACGGGACCGGCGCCAACCCGCGCTGTGCCACGCGCAGATTGAGATACAGCCATCCTCCGGCAAGCCCACCGACCAGAATGAAGAGCCAGATGCGTGTCACGAGTTGGGTGGTGAACACCACCTGATAGCCGATCTCGCGGAACCACCACCAGTCGGTCACTTGCGTCACGAGTGCCGGGAAAAACCAGACCAGCAGGAGCAGGAGGGCGAACGCGAGCAGCAGGAGCCGGCGGCGGGATTTCATGGGCAAAGCATAATCGCGATCATGCGACGACGTATGCCTCCATCGCGAAATACTCCGCCAGCCCCAGGCGATCGAGCAACGCCGCGGTGTCCTTGTTCCGGGCTTCCACTCGCTGCCAGAACTCGCGGTCGTCCTGCCCGGGGAAGGGTGCCGAATCCTTCTGGGATTGATGCTTGAAGATCGCCTGGATCTTGAGGCGAAGTTCCTCTTGCGACAACGGCACCAGCCAGGTCGCGCTGGTGACCGGCCACTCCTGCCAGGCGCCGCGGTAGAGCCAGACCTCAGGGCGATTGGCGCTCCGGGGATAGGACTCGGCCAGCGCCTGATCGATGGCGTCCTTGCAGAGCCGATGCGTTCCGTGCGGATCGGAGAGGTCGCCTGCCACGAGGATGAGATCGGGCCGCTCGGATTCCAGTAACGCACGGACGATGGCGACGTCCGGCGGTCCGATCGGATCCTTGCGCACCGTCCCGGTCCGGTAGAACGGCAAGTCGAGAAACCTGGCGTCCTCGCGTCGGAGTCCCAGCGTCTCGATCCCGCTGACCGCCTCGGCCTCGCGAATCACGCGCTTGACCTCCTGCACGTCCGGACTGTCCACGTCTCCCGGCTGCTTGGTGGCGAGGAACGTCTCGATGCGCTCCCGGAACAGGCGAACTTCACTCTCGTCCAGCGTGCCGGCCAGCGCGAGCCGGT
>JBOHRY010000052.1:0-4532 GCA_050732955.1 Gemmatimonadales bacterium
AGCTGCATGGCGCAGTTATCGATGATCAACTCGTTCATCGCCACCCGTACCGAGAACTCCCGAGCGATTTCGCGGCCGACTTCGAGAAAGAGCCCCGACGTGTGCTTCAGGATGTTGGCCTTGTGCACCAGCGTCACCAGTTTCCGGCCATGGCGCAGCGCGTAGTCGAACGCGTACCGGATGACGCGGTCCGAGCCGCTGCGCGTGACGACGGCCACCGACTCCGCCTGGCCGCGTGGATCGCCGTCGCGCTCGACCCAGCGTTCCTGACCGACGTACAATCCTTCGAGATTCTCGCGCACCAGAACGATGTCGATTCCGTCGTATCGTCCGCCTGGCACGATGGTCCGCGCAGGGCGCACGTTGGCGAAGAGCTCGAATTCCTTGCGCAGGGCGACGTTGACCGAACGGTATCCACCACCAACCGGTGTCGTGAGCGGGCCCTTGAGCGCCAGGCGCGTGCGACGAATGCTGTCCAGTGTCGCCGGCGGCAAGGGATCGCCGGTTGCCACGAGTGCCGCGGTTCCGCCCTGCTGCCGGTCCCATTGAAAGCCCACGCCGGTCGCGTCCAGCACCTTGAGCGTTGCGGCGGTGATTTCGGGACCGATCCCATCGCCCGGGATCAGGGTGACGTCGTGGGCCATGCTAATGCGCGTCCGGGAGGATCCAGGCAATCGTTGCAGCGAGTGCCGCGCCTGCCGTGGCAGCGGTGGCAACCGGCGTGCTGCGCCAGAGGATCGATCCATTGCGAGCGTCAACCAGCACCAGTACCACCTCGACGGACACGCCACCGGCGCCGGGAGTGAATCGCAGCGCCGCCGGGATCAGCACGTATCTCCCGGATGTCATGGCCACCATCGACCGCAGGTTGGAGAGCAACGGATCGGGGACGCGCCGAAGATTTTCGTAGCGCATCACCGACTGTCCCATCCGGTCCGGCTCGACCACCATCCCCGGCGCCCGTCGTGCGATGCGACGCAATTCGTCCGGCAGCGTCCACGTGGCTTCCGGCCCGCGCGCGGCGAGGCCGTCGGCGACGATCGAATCCGCCCATGCGACTTGCGCCGCGTGCCCCGCCGGCAGCCCGGCAACGGCCGGATCGGAAGTCACCAGGAAGGTCACCGGCAGCACCGCGATCGGCTGACCGGCCAGCGGCGCCAGCAGCAGAGCGGGAGCTGGTTGTGGCTTCGCGGGCTTGCCGGGCTGTTGCGCGCGTGCGCGATCAGCGCCAGCGAGAATTGTCAGCACCGCTGCGCTGACGAATACCAGCGTGCGCGTTGTGCGGCGGCAGGAGTCAGTCACACTCCGAAACCTATTCCAGTGACAGACCCCCGTCCACCACGATTGTCTGGCCGGTGATGTGCTGTGCGGCGTCGGAACAGAGGAATCCCACCACGCGCGCGATGTCTTCGGGTTCGGCGAGACGGCCGAGGACCGCACGTTTGCGAGTGCGCTCGATCAAGTCGCGCGGGAGGCGGTCGAGTCGCTCGGTGCGGATGAAGCCGGGTGCCACCGCGTTGACATTGACATTGCTGGGGCCAAGCTCCACAGCGGCGGCGCGCGTCAGTCCTTCGAGCGCCGCCTTGCTCGCCGCGTACGACGATACACCGAATCCCGGTCGCGTCGCCTGGTGAGCC
This sequence comes from Gemmatimonadales bacterium, assembly GCA_050732955.1. Lineage (GTDB taxonomy): Bacteria > Gemmatimonadota > Gemmatimonadetes > Gemmatimonadales > GWC2-71-9 > Palsa-1233. The sequence continues at coordinate 1,638 of JBOHRY010000052.1, forward strand.
GAGACATTGACCACCTTCCCCCAGTGCTGTTCGCGAAAGTGCGGTGAGCACGCCGCGATGCAATGGAACGCGCCGGTCGCGTTCGTCGCGAGAACGGCATCCCAGTCCGCCGGCGTCAGCCGCCACAACGCGCCGTCATGCGCGATGCCGGCGTTGTTGATGAGGTGGTGCACTCCGCCGAACCGCCGCTTCACTTCCGCCACGAAGCGGTCGACCTGCGACCGGTCGCGCACGTCGCACCGGGCGGCGTACACGTCGACACCCATCGACGACAGCGCGGTCTCCGTAAGCAGCGCGCTCGCCTCGACGTCACGGCCATCCATCTCGTACCAGCAGAAGGCCACCTTGCAGCCGTTGCGCCCGAATTCCAGGGCAACGCTGTGGCCCAGACCGGTGGCGCCGCCGGTCACCACGGCCACCCGGCCCTCCCGGGCGTCCCGGGTCGCCGAGGGCTTGGCCTCGGTCATGGTCGCCGGTGCCGCGGCTGACGTGGCAAATCCGGCCATCCACGGTTCGTGATGGCTTCCGGACGGAAATGGCATGGACTGCGAAGCTACGGGCCGGCTCAAGAGCGAGCAAGGCGTTGCGACCCTCGGCCCAGCGAGGGAATCATTATGCTGGTTCAACCGACCGCCTCCTGGAGAGACCGCCGTGCCGATTCGTCACCGGATCTCGTTGCCGTCCCTGGCCCTCCTCCTCCTCCTCGTTCCGCCCGCGAACGCGCAAGGTCCTGCGCCAGTCGACCTCGGCAAGCGGATCGCACGATCGAAATATCAATTGGGCCGCATCTACTCGGTGCAGGAGCTGCCGGATGGCCGGGTCGTGGCCAGCGACATCAAGGAAGCGGCGTTTCGCCTCCTCGATCTCACCCGCGGCACCGACGAGCTGATCGGCAAACAGGGAGACTCGACCGACCAGTATCGCGTCGCGCGTGACGTGCTCCCACTTCCCGGCGATTCACTGATGCTGTATGACCCGGCCGGACGGAAGGCGCTACACCTCGGTCCCGACGGCACCGTGGCCGGGATGGTTCCGCTGCCGATGCCGGCCGGCGTGCGCAGCATCCTCCCGACGGCGTCGGATCTCTCCGGACATCTCTACTACAGCGTGCAGGAAATCGATACCGTCGCCAGGATCATGAAGCCCACGGCGATACTTCGCCGGTACGCTCCGGCAAACGGCGCGGTCGAGGACGTGACGCAGTTCCACACTCGTCGCGCCGACCAGCTCCAGGCCAAGGGACTGCTGGTCTTTCCCTTTCGTGACGCGTGGGCAGTGCGTCGTGACGGACTCGTGGCGCGCGTCGCCGCCGACACGTACCAGGTGATCTGGCTTCGCGATGGCCACGAAACCGGCCGCACCGGGCCGCTGCCATACACGCCGATCGCGATTTCGCCGGCCGAACAGCAGGCAATCGCCGATTCGATTCATCAGGGGATGAAGGGCATGATGAGCGGGACCGCCATCGCCGGCCAACCGAATCGTGCGATCGGCGACGGTGGCGGCGGCACGCGCGTCCAGGTGCTGACTGGCGACGGTGTGCGTGCCTCCGGCGGCGCGCCGATGATCTTCATGGGCGGCGCCGACGGAGCTGCCGTCCCGGCTGGCGGCGCTCCCGGTACGCCCGGTCGCGGCGCCGGAGCACCGATCAATTTCAATCCGGCCGACATTCCGATCGCTCCGTTTCCCGACACGCGGCCCGCGATCCAGTCCAGCGGGCTGGTCGCGGCGTTCGACCCCAACGGCACGTTGTGGGTGGCGCGCGAACGACCGCATGGCGACAACATCCCCAAGTACGACCTGATCGTCGAAGGCCGGGGGATCGTGGGGCAAGTCAAGTTGCCGGCGAATACCCGGCTCGTCGGCTTCGGCAAGAACGGCGTGTATCTCGCGCACCCGGACGGCGACGCGGAATGGCTGGAACGCTACGCCCTGCCCAAGAGATGATTGACGGGTAACCACCGGCGGGCGCGGCTCACAACGGCGAGCAGCGGTTAACGTTCTACCCATGCTCGCCATCCTCTGGACCCTGATCGCCGTGGTCGGCGGCGCTGGTTGGGCGATGCTGGCGCTGCATCGCGGCGAGACGGTAAATGCCGCATGGCTGGTGCTGGCTGCGGTGGGCAGCTACCTGATCGCGTATCGCTTCTACAGCCGCTTCCTCGCGACACGCGTCGTCGCCCTCGACGACCGCCGGATCACACCGGCGCATCGGCTCTCCAACGGACGCGACTTCGTCCCGACGTCGCGCTGGGTGCTCTTCGGTCATCATTTCGCGGCGATCGCCGGAGCCGGACCGCTCGTCGGTCCGGTCCTCGCCGCACAATTCGGGTACCTTCCCGGCACCATCTGGATCGTCGTCGGTGTGATCCTCGGCGGCGCGGTGCAGGACTTCGTGATTCTCGTCGGATCGATGCGCCGCGACGGCAAGTCGCTCGGCCAACTCGCCCGCGACGAGATCGGACCGTTCACCGGAATTCTCGCCATGATCGCGATCCTCGCGATCATGGTAATTCTCCTCGCCGTCCTGGCGCTGATCGTGGTCAAGGCGCTCGCCGAATCACCGTGGGGCGTCTTCACCATCCTCTGCACCATCCCGATCGCGCTGGGAATGGGGTTCTGGATGAAGATCTGGCGACCGGGCCGCACCCTCGAAGCGACGGCCGCGGGGATCGTGCTGATGCTGGTGGCGCTCGTGGCGGGCCGCTGGGTGGCGGACTCGGCGACGCTCGCCCCGATCTTCACGCTGCGGGGAACCACCATCGCGTGGTGGATCATGGCGTACGGCTTCGTCGCCTCGGTGATTCCGGTCTGGATGCTGCTCTGTCCGCGCGACTACCTCTCCACCTTCATGAAGATCGGCACCATCGGCGCCCTCGCCATCGGCATCCTGGT
>JBOHRY010000053.1:0-4461 GCA_050732955.1 Gemmatimonadales bacterium
GCTGGGGACCATCCAGCTCGACTACTCCAATCCGGAGCGCTTCGACCTCAAGTACGTCGGCGAGGACAATGCGGATCACCGGCCGGTGATCATCCACCGCGCGGTGAGCGGATCGTTAGAGCGCTTCATTGCGATCCTGATCGAGCACTTCGCCGGCGCCTTCCCGCTCTGGCTGGCGCCCGAACAGGTGCGGGTCCTGCCGATCGGCGATGCCCAGGCGGAGGCGGCGCGCGCGATCACCACGCGCCTGCGCGACGCCGGCCTCCGCGCCCATCTCGACGACCGCGGTGAGACATTGAACTACCGGATTCGTGACGGCGAACTGGGTCACGTGCCGTACATGGCCGTGGTGGGCCAGCGCGAAGCTGAGGCCGGGACGGTGGCGGTGCGAGTGCGGGGGGCGGGGAACAAGCAGGAGATCGTGTCGGTGGACAATTTCGCCGCGCGGCTGGTCGCGGGCGTGAAGAATCGGTCGCTCAAGCTTGGCTGAGGTACATGTCGTCCCGTGCGAAGCAGCCTGTCCCGAGCATCACGAGGGAAGGCGTCGTGTCGCTACGGCCCGATCGGTCGCTTCGATGGGCATCCCACCCAAAGCGCGGGCCGATCGATGACTGATCCGTACTCGGAGCACGACACCCGCCAGCAGCTCATCGATCATCGGCTGCGACTCGCCGGCTGGGACCTGCGCGATCCAACCCAGATCACCGAAGAGCTCGACATCGACCTGCGCCAGTCCCGACAGGTGCGGGAACCTCGCCGTGAGCGTCCCTACGAGGGGCACCAGTTTGTCGACTACGCGCTGCTGTTGAGCGGCGCGCCGGCCGCGGTTCTCGAGGCGAAGAAGACGAGCCGCGACGCGCGAGTCGGGCAGGAGCAGGCACTGCAGTACGCCCAGAATCTTCAGCGATTGAACGGCGGTCGCCTGCCGCTGGTGATGTACAGCAATGGTTACAAGCACTATTTCTGGGATTCGGAACACGCCGCGCCGCAGTCGGTGCCGGGATTTCCGACGCGCGACGACATGGAGTGGCTGCGGCAGCGAGCCGAGACCCGCCGGCCGCTATCAGTCGAGATGATCAATACCGCGATCGCGGGTCGCGACTACCAGATCGAAGCCATCCGGACGATTCTCGACGCCGCCGAGGCGAACCGACGGAAGTTCCTCCTGGTGATGGCGACGGGGACTGGCAAAACGCGGGTGGCTGCGGCGCTCGTCGAAACGCTAATGCGGGCCCACTGGGTGAAGCGGGTCCTTTTTCTGGTCGACCGCATTGCGCTGCAGGAGCAGGCGCTGCAGGCCTTCAAGGAGCACCTGCCCAATTCGCCGAGATGGCCGGATGAGGACGCGGTCGACTTCGACCGTCATCGCCGGGTTTACGTGACCACCTATCCGACAATGTTGAATCTGATTCACGCGGGCACGACGCCGGCAACCTGGATATCACCGTTCTTCTTCGACCTGATTATCGCCGACGAGAGTCACCGTTCGCTGTACAACACCTACCAGCAGGTCATCACCTACTTCTGTTCGCTGACCCTCGGTCTCACTGCCACACCACGGGATCACGTCACCCACAATACCTTTTCGCTTTTCGAGTGCGCCGACGGCGAACCAACGTTTGCTTATACGTTTGCCGAAGCGATCTCACACGATCCGCCGTATCTCTGTGACTTCGAAGTCCTCAACGTGCGCACCAAGTTCCAGGTTCAGGGAATCCGTGGCCGCCGGCTGGATGAGCCAGAACGCGAACAGCTCGAACTGGAAGGGTTCGATCCCGATGCGATCGATTTCGAGGGAACCGATCTTGAGGAGAAAGTCGCCAACAGCGGCACCAACGCGCTGATCGTCCGTGAATTCATGGAAGAGAGCATCAAGGATGAATCCGGGACGCTGCCCGGCAAGTCTATCATGTTCGCCTGCTCAGTGGCTCACGCACGCCGCCTGCAGGACATCTTCGACCAGATGTATCCGGAGCATCGCGGTACACTGGCGCGCGTGATGGTATCCGACGATTCGCGTGTGTACGGTCGGGGTGGCCTTCTCGACCAGTTCAAGACCCAGGACATGCCGCGCGTGGCGATTTCGGTCGATATGCTCGACACCGGAGTCGATATCCGCGAAGTGGTCAATCTCGTCTTCGCGAAACCAGTCTACTCGTACGTGAAGTTCTGGCAGATGATCGGTCGGGGTACACGTATACTCGACGACAATCCATCGCAGCGGAAGCCGTGGTGCAAGGCGAAGGACAAGTTCCTGATCATCGACTGCTGGGGGAACTTCGACTATTTCCACATGGAACCGCGCGGGAAGGAGCCTGGCCAGCAGATCCCGATGCCGGTACGTCTGTTTCGTGCCCGGATCGACCAGCTCGAAGCCGCCTATGCGCGCGGTGCAACCGACGTCGTGGCGCGGGTTCGGGCTGATATTCTCGCCGATCTCGCAGCACTCCCCGAGAACAACGTCGTCGTGCTGGAACGCCAGGCCGAACTGGCGCGCGTTCGGAGCGATCGATTCTGGGACCGGCTCGGTGACACCGAGTTGCAATTCCTTCGTCAGGTGATTGCCCCTGTCCTGCGATCGCGGCCCGATGCGGGCGCGAAGGCGCTTCGGCTGCAGACCGACGTCGTCGAGCTCGGAACCGCAATCCTCAATGGCAGCGTCGAAACGATCACCGCGCTTCGTGAGTCGATCACTGAGCAGGTTCGCGAGCTCCCGCTTTCGGTGAACCTGGTTGCTCGCGAGCGGGAGTTGATCGATGCCGTGTTGAACGGATCGTGGTGGGCCGATTGCGACGATGCCGCTCTCCGGGACCTTTCGTCCCGGCTCGCCCCGCTGATGCGCTTCCGCCAGCCGCGGCTCGGCGGAGCCATGGTGTTGCTCAACCTCGCCGATCTTACCGCCGTTCGTGATAGAATCGTCGCCGGCCCCGACGGACGGGACCTCCCGGTCGCGCAATACCGCCAGAGGGTGGAGGAGACCATTCGGGCCATGGTCGAGGCCAATCCGCTGCTCCAGCGGCTCCAGAACGGCGAGACGCTGTCGGACGGGGATCTGCGCGCGCTTGCCGACCTGCTCCGGTTCCAGGATCCCGAAATTGATGAGGAGCGCCTGCGGCAGGTTTATGACGTTCGCACCGCGTCCTTCGTCCAGCTCCTCCGTCATGTTCTGGGCGTTGCGCCGTTGGAGCGCTGGTCCACGCGGGTCACCAGGGAGTTCGAGGAGTTCATCGCCAGCCACACCACCTACTCGTCGCTGCAGATCCGCTTCTTGCAGACGCTGCGGACGTTTGTATTGCAGCGCCAACGGCTGGAACGGCAGGATCTGATCAATGCCCCGTTCACCCGCCTCCACCCCACCGGAGTTCGCGGGGTTTTCTCGCCCGAAGAGATCGACGAGGTCATCCGCTTCGCTGAAGCGCTGGTGGCCTGATCACGCCTGAAATGGGGTAGTATCGACAACAAATAGGGTAGTATTGACATAAAACTACCCTATTTATATTATTTACTATCCCGATAAGGCTGACCGATGGCGTCGCTCACAGAGACTTACCTCGATGCTTTGGCCCTGACCGGCCACGACGCAGCGACGCTAACCATGCTGGGACTCTATCGCGGGCGCCAGGAGCTGTTCAGCCGACAGACACCGCAACTCCTGACTGCGCTCCGCGAGGCGGCGGTGATTGAGTCGAGCGAATCCTCCAATCGCATCGAAGGGGTCATTGCTCCGCACGAACGGATCGAGGCGCTCGTCCTGCACCGCAGCTCGCCTCGCGATCGGTCCGAGCAGGAAATCGCCGGGTATCGTGACGCACTCCAGATGATCCACGAATCGGCGCGCAACATGCCGTTCACGGTGAACGTCATTCGCCAGCTTCACACCGTCCTCTACCGCCACAACACGGGTCGGGGCGGACAGTGGAAAATGAGTCAGAACGAAATCGTGGAGCGCGATAGGGCCGGCCGGGTCACGAGAGTGCGCTTCACACCGCCCAATCCGGTGGCGACGCCGGCGTTGATGGACGGTCTGACGGAGAATTACCAGCGGGCGATCGAACACAACCGTGAGCCATTGCTGCTGATTCCGTTCGCCGTGCTCGATTTCCTCTGTATCCATCCGTTCAGCGACGGCAATTGTCGCATGGCTCGACTCCTGAGCCCGTTATTGCTCTACCAGGCCGGCTTCGACGTCGGCCGCTACATCTCGCTTGAACGGATCATCGAGGAGTCGAAGGAGACGTACTACGAGGCGCTGGAAAAGAGTTCGCAGGGGTGGCATGACGGAACGCACGACGCTATGCCATGGACGCGGTATTTCTGGGGCGTGCTGATCGCAGCGTACAAGGAGTTCGAGCAGCGGGTCGGAACGATACGCACCGGGCGGGGTGCCAAGACGGATGTCGTGGAGGAAGCAATCGCCCGGCGCATCGGAGCGTTTTCGATCTCGGAGATCGAGGCCGAAAG